>JBIIRU010000117.1:0-7715 GCA_044341355.1 Cyanobium sp.
CAAAGTCATACCAGCTGGCCGCACCAGCATCAGAGAAGTGATGAATTCCACTTGAGCCATGGTTGATGGCCGACCAGCACGCGCAGGCCAAGTTTAAAGCTGATGTTGGACAGCCTATCTGGTCTGCCACCACATTAAGTGTTTCATTTTGAGCTGATTTAAGACGGTGAAGCCGCAGCATTGTTAGGCAGAAGTTATTGCCAACTGGTCCATAAACCCAGCTTGTGCGAAGGATGCAAAAGCTGGTGGCAGGTAAGGTTTTTTGTACTAGTCTTTCACCCTCGGCCTTTGTGGTTCCGTAGACACTAATGGGATCAACAGGTTGGTCAGGGTGATAGGGATGGGCTTGGGTTCCATTGAAGACAAAATCAGTACTGACCTGCAGAAGGCGACCGCCAACTTCGCCAAGGGCCTGGGCAAATGCCTCTGGTGCAACTGCATTAACAGCCATCGCCAGTTCTGGTTCGCTCTCGGCTCGATCGACTGCCGTATAGGCTCCGGCATTAAGAACCCAATCGGGTCGGTGTTCCAGTACGGCATTATGACAAGCTTCTTTGTTGCTCAAGTCTAGGTCTTGTCTGCCTAGGGCGACAACTTTAATGCCGGCTGGAATCTTGTCTACTAATGCTTTACCTAGTTGTCCATCTTTGCCGGTGAGCATAACTTTGATGGTCTTTGTCATGCGAACACATCTCCAGACTCAAGGGCTGCTGCGAGTGTGGGTGCGGTCGCATCTTTAGGAGAAATTACTGGCAGGGGATCAGCGTCGAAGTCCAGGGGCCAGGGAATGGCAAGTTCAGGGTCATTCCAGAGCAGTGAACGTTCGGATTCTTTATTCCAGTATCCGCTTGCTTTATACAGGACATCAGCATTTTCGCTTAGGGTAACAAATCCATGGGCGAATCCAACAGGAATCCAAAGTTGATGATGGTTAATTTCGCTTAGGTGGACAGCGACGCACTTGCCAAAGGTGTTGGAACTTTGTCGTAGATCGACGGCGACATCAAAAATTTCACCATGTACACATCGCACTAGCTTCGCTTGGGAATGCGGTTCTATTTGGTAGTGCAAACCGCGCAAGACCCCCCTTCTTGATCTTGAGTGGTTGTCCTGTACGAAAACTGGACTCTCCGCAGAGTTGATACCGAGGGCAGCGGCGAAGCTGAGTCTGTTCCAGCTTTCGTTGAAGAAGCCTCGATCATCGTGGATAACCCGTGGCGTCAGGAGCAAGGGCCCCTCAATACTGAAGGTCTTTACCTGCACGTTCAAGCAGCTTGGGTGGTGTGGTTGGCATGGACGACACCAGAAGGCGCGGGGCGCACTTCACTGAGCAGCTTCAAAAGATAGGAGCCGTAGCCGCTCTTCTTCAATGGCTGGGCGAGACGCTCTAACTGTGCATCATCAATCCAGTTCATACGCCACGCCACCTCTTCTGGTGCACCCACTTTAAGGCCCTGCCGATGCTCAAGGGTGCGAATGTAACTTGCCGCTTCGTGGAGAGAATCAGGGGTGCCGGTGTCCAGCCAGGCCATCCCACGACCCATCAGTTCAACCCTTAGTAAGCCTTCGTTCAAGTAAAGTTGGTTTAAATCTGTGATTTCCAGTTCTCCCCTGTGCGATGGTTGCACCTGTTTGGCTCGTTCGACTACCGTTTCATCATAAAAATATAGGCCCGTGATGGCATAACGTGATCGGGGTTGTTTCGGTTTTTCCTCAATGCTGATAACTCGACCTTCTTCATCGAATTCCACCACTCCATAGCGCTCAGGATCACTTACTGGATAGGCGAAGACAGTGGCTCCTTGACTTTTCGGGTTGGTAGTCTGCAATTGATGCACCAACTCATCGCCATGGAATAGGTTGTCGCCCAGCACCAGGGCAGCCGGACTTGTGGCTAAAAATTCCGATCCGATCAGGAAAGCCTGGGCTAGACCATCGGGGCTCGGTTGAACGGCATATTGAATTACCATTCCCCATGCCGAACCGTCGCCAAGAAGTCGTTGAAAAGCGGGTTGGTCGTTTGGGGTGGTTATGATTAATACCTCACGAATTCCCGCAAGCATTAGGGTGCTTAAGGGGTAATAGATCATTGGTTTATCATAGACAGGCATCAGCTGTTTGCTGACGGCCGCACTCAGGGGAGCCAGTCTGGTGCCACTGCCACCTGCAAGGATGATGCCCTTGCGATGGCTACCAAAAGCGTCGCTAGTGGGAAAAATCAAGTCAGAATTCACCGCGTCACCTGCAACCTTAATCATTTTCTCACATTTTGGCCAGGGGCCCGAATCAGCCCCCGCATCGGCCGTTACTTGGCCTCCATCCAGTTTGGTCCCACCCCTGTTTCCACCTTGAGCGGCACATCCAGTCTCACGGCTTCCTCCATGGTGCGACGCGTTAGATCGATGACCGTGTCCAGGACTGCCGGGTCTGCCTCCAGCACCAGTTCGTCGTGCACTTGCAGGAGCAGGCGAGCCGGCAGGTCGGCTTCGATCAGGGCGTGGTGCAGTCGCACCATGGCGATTTTGATGATGTCGGCGCTGGAGCCCTGGATAGGGGCATTGGCGGCGGCCCGCAGCTGCTGGCCCTCCATCCCGGCCCTGCGGGCCACCTCCAGCTCAATGGTGAGGGGATCCCGACCCCGCCAGCGTCCTAGGCCGGCTGGGTCGAAGTGGAAAGGACGGCGGCGCCCCAGGATCGTTTCCACATAGCCCTGGCTCAAGGCCAGGCGTTCCTGCATTTCCAAATAGGCGAAGACGCGGGCGTAGCGCTGCCGGTAACGGCTCAGGAAGTCCTTGGCCTGGGCCTGGCCCACGCCTGTTTCTCGGGCGAAACGCTGGGCTCCCATGCCATAGATCACACCGAAGTTGATCGTCTTGCCGAGCCGCCGTTCGTCGGCGCTGACCTCGTCTTTGTCAAGCAGGAGACGGGCGGTGAGGGCATGGACATCATCCCCCTGGTTGAAAGCCTCGATCAGCACCTGTTCTCCCGAGAGGTGGGTGAGGATGCGCAGCTCGATCTGGGAATAGTCGGCGCTGATCAGTTGCCAGCCTTCCTGGGGCAGGAAGGCCTTGCGGATCCGCCGACTGAACTCGGTACGGATCGGAATGTTCTGGAGGTTGGGGTTGCTGCTGGAGAGCCGGCCTGTGGCCGTGACGGCCTGGTTGAAGTCCGTATGCACCCTGCCGGTTTCCGCCTCGACTAGAAGCGGCAGGGCTTCGATGTAGGTGCTGCGCAGTTTGCTAAGGGTGCGGTGCTCCAACAGCAGTGGCACTACGGCATGGTCGGCTTCCAGTTTTTCGAGCACCGCTGCATCGGTGCTCCAACCGGTTTTGGTTTTGCGGGATTTCTTGCGATCCAGCTTGAGGGTGTCGAAAAGTAACTCTCCCAGCTGTTTGGGGGAAGCCAGGTTGAACTCGCCTCCGGCAGCCTCGTGGGCGTCGCGTTCGAGTTGGGCCAGGCTCTTGCCCAGTTCCTGGCCCAGCTCCTGCAGGTACGGGATATCGATGCGAATGCCTGTGGCTTCCATTGCGGCCAGCACCGCTTCCAGCGGTAGCTCCACCTGCTCGAGCAGGGGCAGAAGGGCTGGTCCCAGTTCCGCCAATTGCTGGCGCAGTAAAGGGGTGAGTCGCCAGGTGAGATGCACGTCCATGCCGCAGTATGCGGCGGCTTGCTCTAAAGGCACCGAGGCGAAGTTTGTTCCCTTAGCCACCAGTTCGCTGTAGCTGGTGGGGCTGAAGTGGAAGTTGCGCTGGGCCAGGGCCTCCAGGCCATGTTTGTCGCCCGCGTCGCGCAGGTAGTCCGCCAGCAGGGTGTCCATCACGACCCCCTCCAGCACCAGGCCGTGGCGCATCAGGATCAGGCGGTCGTATTTGGCGTTCTGCAGGGTCTTGGGGTGGGCCTTGCTGGCCAGCCATGGGGCCAGGGCCCCCAGCACCTGATCGAGGGGCAGCTGGCGCTCAGGCGGGGCGGCATCGCTGAGCAGATCGCTTGCCAAGGCTCCCTGGTGGGCGATGGGGATGTAGGCCAGCTCGGCGGGGCCCGATCCCCAGGCCAGGCCCACACCCACCAACTCGGCGCGGAAGGGGTTCAAGGAGGTGGTCTCCGTGTCCAGGGCCACCGGAGCCATCGAATCGCTCTGCTCCCACAGGAGCTGTAGCAGGGTTTCCAGGGCCTGGGGGCTTTGCACCAGGAAAGGAGCCAGTTTGGGGATGGCAGCGGCGCTGGGCCCGATATCGGCATGGCTGGCTTCGCCATCCTCTGGCGATCGAGCGCCAGCAGCCTGGCTTGGGGTCGGGACTGCGGCGGGCTCTGATTTGGCAGGAGCTTCGCTGCTGGGCTGATGGTTTGGGTGTGCGGAAAACAGCCGAGCGAAGGTGTCCACCTGTTTGCGCAGGCTGAACAATTCGAGGTTTTCCAGGCTGTTCGCCAGTGCTTCGGGTTTGACCTCGCCGAGGTCAAGGCGCGGCGGATGCTCCAGGGGAACATCCAACAGGATGCGGGCCAGCATCCGTGAATGGAAGGCACTGTCCCGGCCAGTTTCCAGCTTGGTGCGCAGGGCCCCTTTCTGTTTGCTGAGGTCGGCGAATATCCCCTCAAGGTTGCCGTGGGCCTGCAGCAGATTGATGGCGGTTTTGGGTCCCACTCCCTTGACCCCGGGAATGTTGTCGGAAGGATCGCCGGTGAGGGCCTTGAGGTCGATCACATCTTCTGGGGGCACGCCGAGCTTGGCGATGACTCCCTCACGACGCATCTCGATGGGACCACTGTTCTTGGCGTACGGACCGCCACCCATATAGAGAACAGAGATATCGCGGTCGTCATCGACTAGCTGAAATAGGTCCCGGTCGCCCGAAAGGATGCGGACCCGCCAGCCTTCCGAGGCCCCCCGCAGGGCCAGGGTGCCCAACACATCGTCGGCTTCGTATCCGGGAGCGAGGCAGAGGGAGAGATCCAGATCCTCTTTGAGAATCTGTTGCAAGTTGGCCAGGTCGGCGAAAAAGTGCTCTGGGGCCGTTTCCCGATGGGCCTTGTAGTTGGCGTCCGCTTCGTGACGAAAGGTGGGTGTGGCCGTGTCGAAGGCCAGTACCACCCCCTTGGCGTTCAACCCCTTGACATTGTCGAGCAGGGTCTTGAGAAAGCCATAGGTCACGCTGGTGGGAACACCGTCTTTGGTGCTGAGTCCTCCTTCGCCGCCCTTGGCAAAGGCATAGAAACTGCGAAAAGCCAGGGAATGGCCATCGACCAGCAGCAGCAGGGGTTTGTCCTCCTGATGACTTGCTGTGGTCCCGCCCCCTCCTACCGCCATGGGTGTTTGCCTGGTCCGCAGGAATTTCCGTAGTACTCAGCCTGCCAGAGCGCCTGGGGTGGTGATGGCAGGGAACGGTGAATGTGTATGCGTCATTCTGTGGGGGTCCGTGAACTACCCGGTCTGACGATGGCCCGTAAACCCAGTCGCTATGCGATTCATCTGATTTTGGGCGGCGGACATCGTGAGAGCGTCCATTTCGAGAGTCTGGATGCCTTTCAGAACTGGTATGCGGGCGTGCTCAATGCTGCCTCGACCCCGGAGGCGTTCGTGAACGTGCCGATCAATCAGCTGGAGGGAGAATACCTGTTGCTGCGGGCCGGCAGCATCATCGGCCTGCATATTGAACCGATTTTTGCAGCCTATGACGACTAAGACTTAGGTGCAGTTGCTGCTACAGGTTCAGATAATCAGCAGCATCCGCTTCAAGCCAATCAGGGGCTGGGGGCAGCGGCTAGGGCCTCTTCCAGCCTGGGCCGGTCGGCGCCGCTGCGATGCAAGATCAGCCAGCTACCCGCCAAGTCCGGACCCTGAAGACCGCCCAACAGGGCCGCCCGCAAACTTTTCATCAGCAGGCCTTTCTTAATCCCGGCGGCCGCGGTCGCCTCAACAAGGATCTGTTGGGCTCCTGGGGCGCTCAGTTCGCCTGCGGGCAACCGTTCCAACACGGCCGCCAGGCCGGCTGCCGCCCCCGGCTGGGCCAGCTGGGCCTGGGCCTGCTCGTCGGGGCTGGGGGTGAGAAAGAAGGCCGTGGCTTGCTCCACCCCATCGACCAGCCGGGTCAGGGAGGGACCGAGCAAGGTGCATAGATCTCTCTGCCAATCGGAATCGGCCGTTGGGCCAGAGCCGGCCCAACCCTGGGCCCGCCAGAGGGGCAGGAGCTGTCGGCGCAATTCGGAGGGGTCAAGCTCATGCAGCACCTGGCCGTTGAGCCAGTTGAGCTTGTCCCAGTCGAAGCGGGCGCCGGCTTTGTTGACGCGATCAAAGTCGAAGACCCGGGCCGCTTCTGCCAGGCTGAAGCGTTCGCCCATTCCCTCGGGGGGCGACCAGCCCAGCAAGGTCATGTAGTTGACCAGGGCGGCCTGGGTATAACCCAACTCCTGGAAGTCGCTGATGGAGGTCACCCCGTCCCGTTTCGACAGTTTTTTGCCCTCCTGGTTGAGGATCAGGGGCGTGTGGGCGAACTCGGGGGCGGTTACGCCCAACGCCTCGTACAGCAGCAACTGCTTGGCCGTATTGGCGATGTGATCCTCGCCGCGAATCACATGGCTGATCGCCATGAATGCGTCATCCACCACCACCACTAGGTTGTAGAGGGGTTCCCCGATCTGGTCAGCTGGGGCCCGTCGGGCAATCACCATGTCCCCCCCCAGGTCCGATCCAGACCATTGCATCGGCCCCCTGATCAGGTCGTTCCAGGTGATGGTGGAGTTGTCATCGATGCGAAAGCGGATGACCGCTTCGCGCCCTGCGGCGATGAAGGCCTGTTCCTGCTCGCTTGAGAGTTGGCGGTGGCGGTTGTCGTAGCGGGGGGCCTGGTGGTTCGCTTGTTGGTGCTCTCGCATGGCGGCCAACTCGTCCTCGCTGGCGTAACAGCGATAGGCCAGGCCCTGGTCCAGGAGTCGGCGAATGGCGGCCCGGTGCTCCTCGATGCGAGCACTTTGGATCACGGGTTCGTCGTCCCAATCCAAGCCAAGCCAGCGCAGCCCGGCAAGAATGTTTTCGGTGAATTCAGGACGCGACCGTTCTCGATCGGTGTCCTCGATACGCAACAAAAAAAGACCGCCGTGGTGGCGGGCAAACAGCCAATTAAAGACCGCCGTGCGCGCCGTGCCGATGTGCAGGGTGCCTGTCGGGCTTGGGGCCAACCGGACCCGCACGGAATCTGGTTGGACCACGCTGCTGAGCTCCGTTATTGATGATTGTTTGAGGACGGGACTGACGGGGCTCGAACCCGCAACTTCCGCCGTGACAGGGCGGTGCTCTAACCGATTGAACTACAGTCCCAGGTCTGGCTGAAACGAAAACCCCAGGGGTGATTTTCAGAATCAGCCTTGTCGGCCCGCAAGCCAACAATAGAAGTATCTATGGCCATAGGTCCCTCCGTCAACGCCTTGGGATGGATTGCCATCGGAGCTGGCAGGGAAGCAGCCAGGTTGAATGAATTGGCAAGCCAAAAGAATTCCCTTAGCATGTTGCACGAGGGTATGGGGTCAGCTTTGAGGAGAGATTCCTAGAGGGAATCAGGGTCGAAAACCGGCGGGTTCAATCAGGCGGACCTGATTACCCCGGGCCGTGAATTCACGGCCTTGATCGCTCTGAACCACCACGCGGCCACCGGACTTGACCCGAATGACGCGGGCTCGAACCCAGCCAAGGGCTGCGGATTCAAGCACTTTTACGACATCGC
>JBIIRU010000005.1:0-25768 GCA_044341355.1 Cyanobium sp.
GGCCGCCAGCACCCCACGCACGAGGGCGGCCACCGAATCCTCCACACTGATGTTGGTGGTGGAGTTGTAGCCGAGCAGCAGGGCGGAAAGCGGCGCTTCGATAGCCTCGGGGGCATCACCAGATTGCCGATCCACCATCTGGAGCAGGTAGCGGAGGCTGCCCACCCTGACGGCTTCCGTGAGCGTGACCGCGCTGAGTTCGCCGTAGGAGCCGAGACCGATCACCACCGCTCCGCGGGTTCTGCCCCGTCGCCGTTCCTCGTCGTTGTTGGTGAGGATCACAACAGTGGCCGTGCCCTGCGCTCCGGCATAGAGGCCCAGGCGATGGCGCATCGAGAGTTCACGGCCAACGATCTCGCGGTCGATCAGGGCCTCGGGACCGGAGATGGCATCCTGCAGGTAGTGACCCACCATCACCGGTTGGGTGACGAAGCGCAGATCCATGGCCTTGCAGCACACCTGCAGGCAAGGGGCCGGCCGGACCTGGAGCGGCTGGCGCTTCCGACCGCCGAGCAGGCCGAGGGCCACTTCCTCGTCGGTGGGAAAGGGAATGGGACCGGCGTCATAGACCACCGGGGCCATGGCTGAGCGCAAGGTGGGCATGGTGTTCACCGCCCTCAGCCTGGCCGACTCGGTGCTGCCCGTGGCGAGAAGATCGATGATCGCGGGGAAATGCGAGGCACTGTTGCAGAGAGCGGCATGCTCCACGGGCATGGCATAGAAACTGCCGATGCCGGGGATAGGGCCGGAGGCCCAGGTCACCGCACCGTCGCCCGCCGGAGTTGCGAGCATTTTCAAGCGATCGTTCTGCTCCAGAAGGCCGCAGGGGGTCATGCTGGCCTGGCCGTAGACATAGATCACCTGCTGCTTGTGCTGTTCGGGCAGCTCTGGGCTCTCCTGATCCCACAACCAGCGGGACTGGCTGAGCACGGCCTGGCTGGGAGTGGCTGCTATGCCGTCTCCGATCCAGCGGTCCTGGTTGAGCTGCTTCAGCTCCTCCCAGACCCCCTCCTGGAAGTAGTCGTCACGCTGCTGAACATCACCGGCTTCCCTGAAGCCAGGCTTGGGCAGCAGCTGAAGCATGCCAGGGAAGCCGGCCATGATGTTGAGAATCTGCTGCATTGAGTTCCGGCTGTCGATGCGCGCCAGCTTGCGGATCAGGTCTGACTTGCCAAGCAGGGTCTCCACCATCTGGTGTGATCCCTGGTTCGGCGTGCCGAGCATCACGAAGCGGGCACCGCTGCGGCCCATCAGCTCATTCCAGAGTGGTTCCTCTGTTTTCACCAGGGCGCGCACCACCAGTCCCCCCATGCCGTGGGCCAGGAGGCGCACCGGTAGGCCGGAAGCCGCCGTTTCCTGCAGCAGAGCCTTCAGGCGGGTCGCCAGTTCGAGGGCCGTTTCCTGCAGAGGTCGGCGCCAGTCGTAGGCGAAGCGCACGACTCGATGGCTGCCGATCAGCGCCTTGCAGAGTTCGCCGTAAAAGAGGGTGAAGAGCTTCTCGGCCTTGATGGATCGATCGTCTGCGTTGCCGTAGGCGATCTTCTCCAACCCGCCGAGGACCAGGCTGCCGGGATCGAACCAGAGGCGATCGCGGGCTGCCTCGTTCCAGAGGTGGGAGGCCATGCAGTCAGGCAGCACCACAACCAGTGGCAGGGTCTGCTCGGTTGCCCCATCGATCCCGGCGGAGCTTCGCGCCGACCGCTCGTCGGCCCGATCGGTGTCGAGGCTGGACTCGTCGATCAGGCCGGAGACGGGATGGAAGCCGGCGATGCTGGTGGTGTTCGTTTCGGTGAGCCAGCGCCGCAGGGCGCCGCGGGAGGAGGCATTGGCGAAGTAGTTGAAGTGGCTGACCCGGGGGCCCTGCTCGAAGAGCTGATGGGCGTTGCCGGGGCGGGCAATGCCCGCCCCCATCGAATCGGTGTCCACGACGAGGTCGTTGTTCACCCGTTCGAAGAAGACGAAGTCGGTGAACAACACCCCCAGGCGCTTGAGCAGGTGCCCGCCTTCGATGTCGCCGGCGATCACGGCGAGCTGAAGCCCCTCGGCGGGCGTTGCCCTGGCCAGGAAACGCCCCAGCGGTGCTTCCGGCAGCATGGCCTCGATGCCTGGAACCAGTCGTGGATCGGTGCGGTGCCGGGCGATCTCCAGCACCACCCGCTTCACGCATGAATAGATCGGGTTGCCCGCCAGGTAGGGCACGGTGCCGAGCAGGGTGAGCAGGGCGGAAAGGAAGGCATCTAAGTTGCCGCTGACCAGCAGGGTGCCGCGAGCGGGCGCCGCCACCCGCACGTAGCGCTCGATCCGGAAGCCGTGCTCCCGCCCCAGCAAGGTGCGCAGTTCCCGCAGCCGTTCGCGTTGCTCGGCGTAAGCACACTCGCCCTCCCGCTCGAGGCTCTCCCGGCGGCCGGGATCGTCTGCGGTGAAGGGGGCGTAACCAGGGCGAAACCCATCGATGAGGTCGTCATCCATCTGCCGCAGGCAGAGGAGATCGCCCACCAGCCCGCCCCGGGAGTGGGTGACCAGATGGATCCGGGCCCTGGCCGGGAGGATCCGGGCCAGGGCCAGGGCGTTGTCGATGGGGCTTTCGGAGAAGGTGTAGTGCTCGAAGGTGTAGATGCGTTCCCCATAGGTCGCCCGAAGCGCCCGCCAATCCTCCTCACTCGTCTCCTGCAGATCCCCGAACGAACCGGCGCCGTTGGATCCGGTGCCGTGGATGAAGACGAGCAGCGGGCCTTGCAGGGCCTCCTGGGCCAGCTTCGGATCCGCCTCGCCGAAGATTTCCGATGGGTCCCGGGAGCGGCCCGACCAGCGGTAGAGCCCGGGGCTGACGCGCAGCCGCTTCTCGATCGCCCACATCAGGGCCTTGGTGCCGAGCCAGGAAACGCCGAGCTCGGCCACCTCGCCCAGCTTTTGCTTCGCCTTCTCCCCCAGCCGTTGCTTCGCCCACGCGAGCGCCTTGGCCTTGGCCTCCTCGATGAGGGCATCGCTGCCGAGATCGAGGCTGAACAGCCGGGTGATCAGCTGGCCGGCGCTGCCGCCGCGGGAAGCAGCGCCGGCCAGGCCCCGATCCTCCAGACCCAGCAGGGATTCTTCCCCGATCCGCTGCAGGGTGGCTGCGAGGTTGCCGGCTGAGGTGATCACTGTGATGCCATCCACCATCTCCAGCACCACCACCTGATCGGGCGGCAGGTCGAGGGGGTTCAGATCGGTGCCACCGATGTCGCGGGATGGGCCCGAGAGATCGAAGCCTCTCTCAACCTTCAGGAATCCGGTGGGAAGGAAAGGATCCTCGCCACGCTGCTCAGTACCCCGAGTGGCCGGAGCCAGCAGGCGGGGCAGGGGCGGATCCTGGAGACGGGTGCCAGGAACGCTGAGGCTGATGGCGTTGCGGCTGATGGCGTTGCGCTTGGGTTCCGGCATGGGGTTACGGCAGCCTCAGGCGAGAATTTTGAACTGCAGCGCGCTCCTGGCCCCCATCACCTGGGGCACCTGGGGGTAGTTGGCCGAGGGCAGGTAGCGACGGATGGCGGCGTGCCAGTTGGCATATGTGGCGGCGGCGGGCAGAGTCTTGAGGGTTTTCAGGGCGTAGTAGGTGAAGGCGCCATTGAAGCGATTGTTGAATTTCGCGTCGTAGCTGAACTTGTTGGGGCCTTCTTCGCAACCGGCCATCAGCAGATCGCCGCCAGGGGTGATCACACCGGCCCAGGGGGAGGTAGTGGTGCCGATCGGGAGGTTGGCGAGGGGGCGGCCACTGGCAGCCCGGGGGAGCTGATCCTCGGGAACCCAGGCCCCCATCGGTAGGAAGCGCACCCTGGGAGCATCCGCATCGGGATCGGCAGGAGCATTGCGCAGCACGGTGCCGGAATGGCAGCTGTCGGAGATCAGGATCACCCGCACGCCGGTTTTGCGTTGCTGGAAGAGCTGGTGGAGCTCGTCATCGATCAGCGCCTTGCCTTGAAAGATGTCATAGGGACAGAGGGCTTCATCGAGACCATCCGATTCGTCGCCGTTCTTGTCGGGGGCATAGGTGCCGTGGCCCGAAAAGGTGATGGCAACGGTGTCGCCGCTCTGGGCGCTGCCCACCAAGCCGGTGATGGCGCTCACCATGGCTGCCTTGGTGGCCTGGGCATCGAGCAGGAGCTTGGCGCTGAAGCCCTTCCCCTGCAGGACGGCGGCCCAGTCGTTGGCGTCGTTGACGCAGCCCTTGAGATCGCTCTGGGTTCCGGGATAATCGTTGATGCCGATGCAGAGGGCGTTTTTTGCCATGACTTTTCTCGTGAAGTGTGTGGATTCCTTCGCCAGAGAGGTACCAGACGGGCCGACTCTGGATCTCCATAGACCAGCTTTCTCCAGGCAGATCGAAAGACGAGATCTGCTTCATCTTTCTACATCTCTTGAAACACGATAGAAGAATCGATGCGTCTTCACGCCAACTGCAGCGACAGCAACTCAAGTTCCCTCCCCTGCCGTAACTACCGATTGATCGGGCCCCGGGTCGGACAGCAGACGCGCAAGGTGATCGATTTGTTCCGAGCCCAAGGCGGCCAAGATGGCGTCGGCAGGCACCACCAGATGGGGCGTTAGTTCCTGGGTGGCAAAACGCTTGAGCCGCCTTAGTTGCCTGCTTTCTGGTGGAAGCTCACCGCTGGAGGCAGCTTTCCGCCTTGCCTGGTGCCCTACCCTCGCCACCAGAAACCTGCCGCTCCGGAACGGCGCCCGCCTGGCGGTATTTGATGACCATTCCCCCCGAACGTGAGGTTGCTCCATCTTCCACAGATGGGCCGGCGGCGACTGATTCATCGCCGCTGCAGCTCTTTGCCACCAACACCTGCCTGCTGCGCCAGCAGAGCGGCAGCTGGAGCATGGAGCGCCGACCACTGCAGGTGGAAGGCTATCGGGAGGATTTGGGCGAGGGCGTGGCTCTCACCATGGTGAAGATCCCGGCGGGCAGCTTTTTGATGGGTTCTCCTGAGAACGAGCCAGAGCGATTCGACGATGAAGGTCCCCAGCGCGAAGTGAAGCTGGGCAGCTTCTGGATGGCTCAAACACCGATTACCCAGGCCCAGTGGCTGGCGGTGGCGGCTTGGCCGAAGCTGGAGCGCGACCTCAAGCCCGATCCCTCCAAGTTCAAGGGCCCGAACCGCCCGGTGGAGCGGGTGAGCTGGTTGGATGCGCAGGAGTTCTGCCGCAGGCTGAGCCAGCGCACTGGCCAAAGTTACGGCCTGCCGAGCGAGGCCCAATGGGAATACGCCTGCCGGGCCGGCAGCATCACACCGTTCTGTTTCGGAGCCACACTGACTACGGAGCTGGCCAACTATCACGGCAATTTTGTTTATCAAGACGGCCCCAAGGGCAGCTATCGCGAGCAGACATGCGAGGTGGCCAGCTTTGCAGCTAATAGCTGGGGCCTGCATGACATGCACGGCAATGTCTGGGAGTGGTGCGCAGACCACTGGCACGACAGTTATCACTTTGCCCCCGGTGATGACCAACCCTGGCTTGCACCTGCTGCCGTTGCTGATGAGCAAAGGCTGTTGCGCGGCGGCTCCTGGATCGGCGACCCCGGCGACTGCCGCTCGGCCTACCGCAGCCACGACGAGGCCGTCAGCACCGCCGACGATGTCGGTTTCCGTGTGGTTTGTTTGCCTCAGAATTCTTGACCTCACCCAGGGCCAGTACGGCAGCAAGCTGGGACCTTGCAGCAGCCACGCTGGTTCAGTGCATGAAGACGGGCGTCTATTTGGCCAATGGACCCTGCTTGGGCTGGCTGCTGCTGCCCCAAAACCGCACGATGAAAGTTTGGACCGCCGCCGGAGGTCTGAGGGAGGCGCGCCTGCACAGCGGCATCAAGTCGGGCACCCATCAAGTCGGGAACCAAACAGGACGGGCAATCAACAAGACGGGCAACAATGCCATTGAGATCTCGACGCCTGCCGGCGATGAAGCCAGCCGCCTCCGGGCCCTACCAACCGCCCAGCCCACCCCAACCGCCACCGTTGCGGCTGCTGCACTGGCAGGCCCGCACCCAGGTGTTCTACGAGGCGCTGGGTGATGCTGGGCCACTGACGATGGTCCGCATTCCGGCCGGCAGTTTTCAGATGGGTTCCGCGGAGCAAGAGCCGGGGCGCCATGCCAACGAGGGCCCGCTGCATCAGGTGACGCTGGCTGAATTCCTGATCGGCCAGACCCCCATCACCCAGGCCCAGTGGCGGACAGTGGCGCGCTGGCAGCAGCGGCCCGGGGAGCGCTGGGGGGCGGAACTCAACCCCGAACCCTCCAAGTTCCAGGGCGAGCAGGCCCGCCTGCTGAAGGGGGAGACCAACACCGATAGGCGGCCAGTGGAACGGGTGAGTTGGCAAGATGCGCTGGAGTTTTGCAATCGGCTGAGCCAACGCACAAGGCGTAATTACACGCTACCGAGTGAGGCGCAATGGGAATATGCCTGCCGGGCGGGCACAAGCACGGCGTTTCACTTTGGCCCAAATTTACTTTCAGATCTAGCCAACTTCAACGGGATAAGTACAGCTGAACATGATTCACTGCGTAACACTGACCCCCAACCCCTCTGGAGACAGCAGACCACACCGGTGAAGATGTTTCCCGCCAATGCCTGGGGTCTCCATGACATGCACGGCAACGTATGGGAGTGGTGTTTGGATTCGATTCGCAGCAGTTACGAGGATGGGCCCTACGACGGCAGTGCTTGGCTGGATGCGCAGGCGACTGGGGAACAGCGGAAAATAGTGCGGGGTGGTTCTTGGGAGATGCCAGCAAGATATTGCCGTTCGGCCTGGCGAGACATCAACAGTAGGGGATCATTTTATTCACCCTACGACGATTCTGGCTTTCGCATAGTTTGCCTGCCGCCTGGCTCCAGCCTGGTTAGAGCTGAATCTGTGCCCTCACGATTTGACAATAAAATTGATAAGGCTTTAGCTATACCAGATGATGCCCAAGCAAAGAGCAACAGTGTCTTTTTCAGCTACAGTACGCTCGATGAAAAGTGGTTCAATAAGCTACAAGCTAAGTTGCTACCCATGCTTCGTGGCGGTATAACAGTATGGAACGACAAACGAGTTAAGCCAGGGGTCCTGTGGAAAGATGAAATTAAAGCGTCACTACAAGATGCAAGAGTTGCAATTTTATTGGTATCCCCTAATTTTCTAGCTTCTGATTTCATTCAAAATAGTGAACTGCCTCACTTACTAAAAGCAGCCGAAGAAAGAAATCTCACGATACTCTGGATTCTCATAGAGGATTGCTTCTATCAAACTTCAGCAGTTTCAAGTTACCAAGCTGTTTATAGTCCCGCTCGTCCATTGGCCTCGTTAGCCCCTAAGGCTTTAAATGCAGCTATAGACGATATATGTAGCATCATAGTACAAGCCATTAGGGAACCACGAATAATACGAGGGTTCATCGATGCCGAGCCGTGAAAAGCGTTGCAGCAACAAGCCCTTTCCACTCTTTGGCGAGAGGAAAGGGCGATTGTTCGAGGTGCCCATTAATAATAATGATTGAGGCATGGCAAAATCATAACAAATAATCAGAAAATATTTTGCAAGTCAGCAATTTTGTGACAATATTCAAGGTGTTTATCTTGCTGATGGATGCTGTTAGCTGTCTTTCTCTCCCACTGCGACTCAAAGGTTGCGCTCTTGCAGCGCCACTATCAGCCGCTGCGCCTGGACCGATCTCATCTGGTTATGAACGGCAACGTGTGGGATTGGTTATCGGCGGCGGCACGCTTGCGGGTGATATGTATGCCGGATAATGGCTGCGGGGTGACGGGGAGGTGCAGAACAGGTTAATCGAGCGGCATCACCCAGGCTTAGGCTTCGGTTCAGGAGCCATGCGGTGCTGGCTAGACTGCTTTTGTGTTAACAGCCCGCGGCTACCCTCCTAGGCACTAACATACCCAAATCCACAGCGGCACCCAATGCGTACAAGCGCCTTTATCAGTTATAGTCATAAGGATGTAAAGTGGTTGGACAGGTTAAACGTGATGCTAACTCCTCTGACGCGAGATGGTATGAAAGTGTGGGATGATAAGAAGATCAAGGCTGGTGCCAAATGGAAAGATGAAATTCTCAAGGCACTGGCGGATGCAAAGGTGGCAATCCTGTTGGTGAGTCCAGATTTTTTGGCATCAAAATTCATTCATGAAAATGAACTACCGCCTTTGCTGGCCGAGGCAGAACTGGGTGGCCTTGTGATCATCTGGATACCGATTCATTTCAGTAACTACGAACTAACCAAGATTAAGGACTATCAGGCTGCATGGGATCCGTTAAAGCCACTGGCCAGTCTGAGCAATTCAAAGTTAAATCAGGCTTTGGTAGTTATCAGTAAAAAAATAGCAGAGGAAATGAATCGTTGAAATGGTAGCTGAGAAAGACTTGGTGTTTGTCTCCTACTATGCTGCCAAAGGCAGAGCCGTGAAGAGGTCGTGTGAAGCGATATGGACCCAGCTCCAACCTTTTACCCGTATAGACACCAGATTTAAGCTATGGCGTAGAGATATGATCTCTGCCGGCAGCAACAAGGATGAGGAGTTAGAGGCTTCGCTGCGGCGCTGTAAAATTGCGGTACTGTTGGTCTGCTCTGAGTACTTGGCCTCCGAGCATTGGGATAGAGAAGCCAAGCCTTTACTCGCCGCTGCCCAAAAAGGTGATATTCATTTGTTATGGCAACAGGTTGCAGCCTGTAATTGCAATCAAGAAGCCATACATGATCTCCAGCAGATTATTCCAGAAACTGTTTTGACGCGTTGCAGACCAGCCGTCCGTGAACAGTATGAGCAGACGATATCTGAGGAGGTTTTTAAGGCTTGGAAAGAATTTCCGCTGCTCAGTCAGCGCTTACATACTCTACCCATTGATAATCAAGCACAAAATTTTACTTTACCCATGCCATTACGCAGGCGATGCGATGCAGTGGCGCTTGTGCTGGCACCCTCAGGAGAAGAAACACCAGAGGTTCATTATGCGTGGAGAGCCTTCATTCAAAGGGCCGGCGAGGAACATTTTCAACTGATACCCAACGGTGCCATTGGCGGGCGCCCTTCCTATGTTAAAAATTCGCTTCTGGTGCTGTTGGAGTGCCTGAGGTACTGGATCGCAAGTGAGCTTAAGGATGAACCAGTGCTGGAAATCTTTGCACCACGGGATCTACTTAATGAAGACTGGGGTAATATAGGCATTCAAGCTGGGGAGAAGATGCCATTGAATACCAGTCAACCTTTTCTTTTGAGATCCTCAGATCGTCTACTCAATCCCTTGCTGAATAATCGTGAAGGTGCATTAAGGCGTATGCATCACCACCTCGTCATGGGAACCGGAGCTTGGCTGACGCCAGAACGGCTTGCCAAGATGGAAACCTTAGAAACATTAGAAAGCCTTGATGGAGAATCCCTCGATGAATCTGCTAATAACAGTGTCATTACTGCAATCTGTTTGCTGCCTTCAGCCATATCAAAGCATAAATCAACCTGGATCGAGTCAGTACAGGCTTCCATGGCACCTCTTGTGGTTTGGCCCTCGCGGAGCAGCGCACTAGGGGAAGAACAACTGCTTGAATGTTTACGTTGCCTACATTTGATTCGGGAGGACGGAAGTAAAGATAGCGATGACTCGTGCAAAGACGACATGCTTAAAAGACCTTATTGTCCGGATCTGGCCCATTTCGCCAAGGCCCGACAAAATCTGGCTCGTTCTGCCAATGAACGAAAAGAAATGAGCCAATCCGCCATAGATTCTGTTGGCCTCACCATCCTGGTGGACCATCCCGACCGCGCACCTGATCGGAAAATGCTGCAAGCGCTCTTCCCCTCCTCTGGCCAAGACCCTGCCAGTGCCCCTGCAGGGGACCCTCTCGCATCTCAATCAGCGCTCCTCATTTCTTCCTGAGCATGCCCAAATCGACTCCCAACCCCTGGGACATCTTCACCAACAATGGCAGCCAGCGTCCAGCCAGTGCGCCCTGGCCCCCTTTGCCCCCTTGGCGGGTGAGGCATCTGCCGGCAGACCTTGACCCGCAGGCTGTGCCCCCACTGGAGCCCGCCTCCAACACCGAGCAGCGCGGCCAGGCCTTTCGCCTGCCCCGTCAGGGCCAGGAATTGACGCCGTTGGGGAAGCGGCTGCGCCTGGCCGTAAACGCGGCGATCCATCTGCGTCGTCCCCTGCTGGTTACCGGCAGTCCCGGCACCGGCAAAACCAGCCTGGCCTATGCCATCGCCTGGGAACTCAACCTCGGTCCGGTGTTGCGTTGGTCGATATCACCCCGCAGCCAGTTACAAGAAGATGGACTGTTTCAATACGATGCGATCGCCCGCCTGCAGGATTCGCAGATTCACAAGAATGAAACCTTCTCGGTATCGGACTACATCCGCCTGGGCCCTGCTGGAACGGCCTTTCTACCGTGGGAGAGGCCAAGGGTGTTGCTGATTGATGAGATCGATAAATCTGATATTCAGCTCCCGAATGAATTGCTGAGCCTTTTGGAGGAGGGGTCGTACACCATTCCTCCCCTGCGGCGTGAGGTTGACCGTGCCAGAAGGGAAGAAGAACGCAACAACCAGCCGCCATGTCTCCCCAAGCCTGTGCAGGTGCGCACCGCCGATGCAGACGGCACCGCCCCCGTGCGGGCAGGCCTGGTGCAGTGCAAGGAGTTTCCGATTGTGGTGATGACGAGCAACCGGGAGCGCGACTTTCCGCCCGCCTTCAACCGTCGTTGCATCCGTGTGGAGATGCCTCCCCCAAGCGAGGCCGACACCCTCAAGTCGGTGGTGCTGGCCCATTTCCACCCCGAAGCTGCCTTGGGCAAGGGCGCCAATGAACACAGCTTTGTCAAGAATTCGCCTGTGCACGAGGAAATCAAGCTATTTCTCAAAAAGGTTGAGAACGGCGAACTGGCCACCGACCAACTGCTCAACGCCCTGCACCTGCTCACCTTGGAGCAGACCAGTCAGAATCTTTGGCAATCCCCTGATGAGGATGCCGCAAATGAACTGCGGGCAGTGCTTTACAGGGAACTGCATGGAAGCGATGGCTCCGATCGCGATGGGATGACCTGATGCCCGCTCGCCCGCCCGTTTCCGTCCACCTGGCCGAGGCCCTGAGCTGGATGGTGTCCCACAGCCAGGCCAGCCCCGATGAACTGACACCAGGCCCCCTGGAGCTTGCCGAGGTGCTTTGGTTGGCTGGGCTACTGCCGGAACAGCCAAAACGGCGCAGGGTTTTTTCCACACCTCCACCGCCCGTATCAGGCGATGCGGAGCCTGAATCAATCAACCATCCCCCTCAGCCCGAGCCGCCAGAACATGAGGCCCGGCCCGAAGCTCCTGCCCTGCCACCCGATCCGTTCCTTGCCACCCCTTTTCCGGATGGCTTGGCCCAGCCCCTGGCCCAAGATCCCCTGCTGCCCGTTGCCGTGCTGCCGGATGAGCAAGACGTGGCAAGGGATCTGGCCGGCATGGTTTTGGCCGGCCGGGTAACGGAGGAGAGGCCCCTGGGCGATCGTGACAAGCTGCTGCGGGCCATGGCACCCCTGTTGCGGCGCCGGCCGGATCCATGGCACCAGCGCTTCGATGAGGAGCGCACAGTGGATCATTACGCCCAGACCGGATTGCTGATGCCGATTTTTGTGCCTTGCCAGGGCTCGGCGTTCGATGAGGTGTTGCTACTCCGCGATGGCGGGTTGTCGATGCAGGTGTGGCGGCGTCAAGCGGAGGAGCTGCAGCGGGTCTTGACCTCCACCCAGGTGTTCCCGAGGGTGCGTCTGCAAGAGCTCCAGCCTGCGCCGGTGCAGCGAGAACAGGATGGGCCCTCACGCCAAAGGGTCGCGGAACAGCTGGCCAGGTCGGCCAAGCTGCAGCCGGGTGGCCGAACCTTGTTGCTGTTACTCAGCGACACCGCCGGACGGCACTGGTGGGATGGACCCATGTTTGCGGCGCTGGCCATTTGGGCCCGTTCTTGCCCTACGGCGATTTTGCAACCCCTGCCGATGTGGCACTGGAACCGCACGGCGCTGGCGGCGGTGGAGCGGGTGAAAGTGCGCAATTCAAGGCCAGCCGCAGCCAACCCCGCCTATGCGGCCGAGCCCCTGAACTCTTGGGAGGAGCCCTTGCCACCAGGTCGCAATCTGCCGCTGCCGGTGTTGCCCCTGGATCGGGTGGCTCTGGGCACCTGGAGTTCCATGTTGATGGGCAATCCTGCCTATGCCACTCCAGGCGTGGCGTTGTTGCCCGGACCCCGGATAAAGCAACGCCTGCGGCAGTTGCTGGGCGATCGCGATCTTTCGGCGCCTGTGTCCGCCCCCATGCCCCTCAACGCTGAGGATGCCTCAGCTTGCTGGGAGGCGTTTCAGGCCATGGCCTCCCCCCCGGCCCAGAAATTGTTGATGGTGATGGCCACAGCTCCGCTGCTCACCCTGCCGGTGATCCGCTTGCTCAAAGCGGCGAAGCTGCCCGAGGTGGCTGATTCGTTGCCGATCGCTGAGGTGCTCACCGGTGGCCTGGTATTTCGCAAGCAGCCACCTGTTGACCCGAATCCGCAGAACGTCAAGCCGCATAACGTCAAGCCGCTGAGACCAGAGCAAATCCAGTTTGAGGTGGTGCCGGAGGTTGCCGCCCTGTTGCGGGATCAGCTGCCGCCGACCGAACGCCGTGATGTGATCAGTCGGGTCAGCGCCCTGGTGGAGCGTCGCTGGAACCGCAGTCGCAAGATTGGCGAGCCCTCCTTTGAGGCGGTGTTGTGCGACCCCACAGTTTCACCGCCCCCGGGGTTGGAGGGAGTAGTGCAGTTCGCCTCAGTCACGGCCCGTCTACTCGACAGCTTGCCCGGCGAGGAGGCTCGGGCCTTCGCCGAGCGCATTCGCAAGGGCAGTGGCCTGCCGCCGGGATCCTTGTGGCCCAGCTCGTTGACCTTTGGGGAACTTGTATTTGAAGCCGCTCAGTTGGTGGACACCGACGACCTGGTGGATGTGGCCTTCAGCACAGCTCGTTGGCATGCAGTTGTGTTGTTGCAGCTGTCGTTTCAGACCCTGACACCGGCTGATCTGCCTGCTTTCCTGCGCCAGGTGGATAAGACGGGCGGCGCTGCGGCCCGCGCCAGCCTGCCCACCGCAACCACCTGGGCCTTCCACGAACCCCTGCAACGCGATGCCCTGCCCTCGGGCGCCACAGCGGCGGCAGCCGACCCCCTTAGCCTCACCCTGGTGGAAATCCCCGCCGGCACCTTCCTGATGGGTTCCCCCCCGGATGAACCCCAACGCTCAGGTGATGAAGGCCCCCAGCATGAGGTGCAGCTGGCGAGCTTCTTCATCAGCCAGACCCCGATCACCCAGGCGCAGTGGCGAGAGGTGGCGCTTTGGCAGCCATTGCCGGCAGAGCGCTGGGGACGGGAATTGAACCCTGATCCCTCTGGCTTTCAGAACAAGCATGGCAGAGACAAAAGCGACATTCGTTTGTTTGAGACTGAGGTCAACACCGACAACCGCCCCGTGGAAAGGGTGAGCTGGCTGGAGGCGATGGAATTTTGCAGCCGCCTCAGCCAGCGCACCGGCCGCAGCTATACCTTGCCGAGCGAAGCCCAATGGGAATACGCCTGCCGGGCGGGAACGGAAACTCCATTTCATTTGGGCGACACGATCAGCTCAGAGCTAGCCAATTATGACGGCGATTATACCTATGCCGATGGGCCGAAAGGAATCTATCGAGTACAGACAACACCGGTGGGGATGTTTCCCGCCAATGCCTGGGGCCTGCACGATATGCACGGCAATGTCCGGGAGTGGTGCCTGGATGAATGGCATGGCAATTACAATGGAGCCCCCACCGATGGTTCAGCTTGGGTAGATTACGCTGAAGGCGAAAAGACTAAAGAATCGGTAAGAAGCAGGCTGCTGCGCGGCGGGTCGTGGGGCATCACCCCCGCGTACTGCCGCTCGGCCTACCGCTACTTCAACCACCCGGTCAACCGCAACGACAGCATCGGTTTCCGCGTCTGTTGCCTCCCCCAGGACTAATTCTTTAGCCTTTATCTCTTTATTTCTTTACCCTTGGCTGTTCGGCTGTTGGTTTGCGGCTTTTGGCTTTTGGCTGTTGGCCGTTGGCGCCGCAGGCGCCTCGATTTTTCAGCAATTCATGCGATGCCTGCATCCCCATCCCCATCTTGCAGCGGCCTTTGGGCCATCAGGGTAAGGAAGGCCCGCAATCGGGCTCGGTTGGTTGGGGAGGGTTCGAGCTGGACTCGGGCGGAAAGCAGTGCTGCTTGATCAAGGCGCTCAAAGCTCTTTCTCTGGCGTTCAGCTGCCTCAGCCAGGCGTTCTCGCGCCTCAGCTGCTCGGTTTCTTTCTTGATCTGCTCGATCTCGATCTCGATCTCGCGTACGGGTCGCCAATTCAGCATCGATAAAAACTGTCGCCACCGAGGCAGCGATGAGGGGGATGCCCCATTGCTGCTGGAGGCCGATGCTGCGGCCGAAGACGGTGATGTGGTCATAGGACGTGAATAGGGCGATCAGGCCGAGGATCAGGCCGCCGCCGGCCTGGATGGCACCAAGAAGATCAAGGCCGGGCCAGGGGCGCATTGGTGCTGACAATTCTGGCGGAGCTGGGGGCGTCTCGCTGTCGGCGGGGGCGCCCGGAGCTTCACGGGTGCCAGGGGTTTCTGGGGTGCCAGGGGAACCTGGAGTGGCGGGAGTGTCAGGCGGCATAGGGGGCGGGGCGCGAGGTATAGGGCGCTTGAGGCGATCGAGAGCACAGTGCTCCTCCCCTTGCCAGTTCCACCATGGACAGCACCGCCTCGCCGCAGCCCCCTCGCTTGGCGACCGCCTCCAGCGCCGAATGCTGATTCGGACGGCCACCCCCGTCTGATCCGCCGGTTGATTGCGACCCGGTAGCAATTGCCGCGCCAGCATCGCCATGGCCCGGGTGAGCTGATGTTGCACCATGCCATTTGCGTCGCCCTCGACCCGCCACTGCAACGGCGCTGCAACGCCGCTGCAAAGTCGCTGCCGCCCGCCACCGTTGAGTGCTACTAGTCGAGATCCGCCTTTGATTTTCTCCGGCCTTGATCTGGCGATTCCGCAGGCCCAGCTTGCGGCAGCCAGCGGCAAACAGCCGCATCCAGTGGCAGCCCCGTCATCCTCTGATTGCTCGACTCGACCACACGATCAGCGCCCTGCCCGACAATGCCAACAACAACGTCGGTTCGCTTGTGCCCCGCCTGCCCCAATGACTTTCGCCGATTTCCTTTCGCTGATTTCCTTTCGCCGTCAGACCCGCTGCCGTGATCGACCGTTTATGCCGGCTGATTTGCACAGCCCTGCAGGGTGTTTCAAACGCCCATGGCTCGGCCATCAGCGCCGGAACCGCATTTCTGTTTTCGCTCCCTGAATGACAGCCATGCCCACCAGCTCCGAGAGCGGCGCTCGCACCGTCACCTTCCTTTTGCGCCAGCCGCGCCAGACGCAGGGGTTTCGCGAGCTGCTGCGGGCCGATGCCGATGCCGATGCCGATGGCGATGCCGAAGCCCTTAGCTTGCTTTGGATTCCACCGGGGCGCTTCTGGATGGGCTCGCTAGAAACGGAGCCCGAACGTCTTGATTCAGAAGGTCCCCAGCACCTGGTGCAACTGCAGGGTTTTTTCATGGGCCAAACGCCGATCACCCAGGCCCAGTGGCGAGAGGTGGCAGGTTGGCAAGAACGGCCGGGAGAACGCTGGGGTAGGCAGCTGGAGACGGACCCTTCCCTATTCCAGAGCAACGCCGAACAAGGAGAACGCCTGGAGCGCTTGTTTGAGACTGAAGTCAACACCGATAACCGCCCCGTAGAACAGGTGAGTTGGCTTGATGCGATGGAATTTTGCAGCCGCCTCAGCCAGCGCACCGGCCGCAGCTATACCTTGCCGAGCGAAGCCCAATGGGAATATGCCTGCCGGGCAGGAACGACAACGCCCTTTCATTTTGGGGATACGATCAGCTCGGAACTAGCCAATTACGACGGTGATTATACCTATGCCGATGGGCCGAAAGGGATCTACCGAAAGCAGACCACACCGGTGGGGATGTTTCCCGCCAATGCTTGGGGCCTGTACGACATGCACGGTAATATCTGGGAATGTTGCTTGGATGAATGGCATGGCAATTACAATGGGGCCCCCACCGATGGTTCAGCTTGGGTGAATTACACTGAAGGAGAAAAGAATAAAGAATCAGACAAAATAAGGCTGCTGCGCGGCGGGTCGTGGCTCGACAGCCCCGCGAACTGCCGCTCGGCCTGCCGCATCAACGACCCCCCGGGCCTCCGCAACGGCGGCGTCGGTTTCCGCGTCTGTTGCCTCCCCCAGGACTAATTCTTTAACCTTTAACTCTTTATTTCTTTACCCTTGGCTGTTCGGCTGTTGGTTTGCGGCCGTTGGATGTTGGCTGTTCCCGGTCGGCGCCGCAGGCGCCTCGATTTTTCAGCTATTCATGCCATACCTGCATCCCCATCTCTATCCCCATCTTCTAGTGGCCTCTGGGCCATCAGGGTAAGGAAGGCCCGCAATCGAGCTCAGTTGGTTGGGGAGGGGTCGAGCTGGACTCGGGCGGAGAGCAGTGCTGCTTGATCAAGGCGCTCAAAGCTCTCTCTCTGGCGTTGAGCTTAGCGAGCCTGGCGTTCTCGCGCCATGGCCTCCGGTCGACCGCACGACCATCTCGATAAACGAATGGCCCCCTGTTGGCCCCCCGCAAAGCAAGGAGGCCAAAAAAAATGGAGCCAAGCGGACTCGAACCGCTGACCCCCTGCATGCCATGCAGGTGCTCTACCAGCTGAGCTATGGCCCCATTGATGCGGCGGTCTTAACCATCGCCCAACCAACATACATGCCGGCGGTCCTCAGAGCTGGCGCCAGACGGCCACGAGCCGCCCCTGGATCTGCACCTGATCCGCCGCAAGCAGCAAGGGCGGATAGGCCGGATTGGCGGCCTCCAGGCGCACCTTGCGCCCCTGACGATGGAAGTGCTTGAGGGTGGTGCCACTACCGGCCACCAAAGCGCTGACGATGGCGCCGTCCCGCAGCCGCGAGGGATCGGCCACCGGCTCCATCAGCACCACGTCGCCATCAGCGATGTGGGCTTCCACCATCGAATCCCCATTCACGGTCAAGGCGAAGAGGTCGCGGTTCTCCAGCAGGGGCTTGAGGTCGAGACGGTCGCGATCGTCGGCGGCCGGATCGATCAACCCCCCCGCCGCCACCGATCCGAGCACCGGAATGCCAGCCTGGCCGCCCCCCAGCAGCTGCAGGGTGCGGGCTTGGCCCTCCTGCCAGGTGATCCAGCCCTTCTGCTGCAGATGGCGCAGGCGGCTCTGGATCGGGGCCGGTGATCGCAATCCCATGGCCTCCACCATCTGGCGAATCGAAGGGCTGTGGCGATGGCTGGCGATGTAATCCTGCAACCAGTCGTAGAGCTCTTGCTGGGCGGAGGTGAGTTGCTGGAGGGCGGGCACCGGCGGATGACAAAACTCTGGTACAGGTGTACCGTCTCGCGGTGCATTTGTCCAGCTTCGAGCTGTATTCCGCTCAACATTCAGCTCAACCGGGAGCCAGCAGGGCCGCCAGCAGGGCCTGTTGCACGTGCATTCGGTTCTCGGCTTGATCAAACACGCGGCTCTGGTCGCCTTCGATCACGGCGGCGCTGATCTCCTCGCCGCGGTGGGCCGGCAGGCAGTGCAGCACGATCGCCCGGCTATCGGCTTCAGCCAGCAGCTCGCCATCAAGGCACCAGCCCCGAAACGCCCGCTCCCGTTCAACCTGCTCCTGCTCCTGCCCCATCGAGGCCCAAACATCGGTGTAGAGGGCATGGGCGCCGCGAACGGCAGCCAGGGGATCATGGACAACGCTGATTTCGGCGCGGCCCCCAGCCAGGGCAGCGGCCCGCTCCACCACGGCCGGATCAGGGGCAAACCCCTCGGGCGTGCCAATGCGCACGTTCACCCCCAGCAAGGCGCCGGTGAGCATGAGCGAATGGGCCACGTTGTTGCCATCACCGACATAGGCCAGGGTCAGGCCCTCCAGGTGCCCGAAGGCCTCCCGCAGGGTGAGGAAATCGGCGAGGGCCTGGCAGGGGTGCTCCTCGTCGGTGAGGGCATTGATCACCGGGATCGAGGCCCAATGGGCGTAGTCGGCCAGATCGGCCTGGGCGAAGGTACGGATCGCCAGGGCATCGCAATAGCGACTCAGCACCCGGGCCGTATCGGCGATCGGTTCGCCCCTACCCACCTGGGTGACAAGCGGCAGCAGGTCAATGGTCTGGCCGCCAAGGCGCGCCATGGCAACCGTGAAGCTGACCCGGGTGCGGGTGGACGCCTTGGAGAAGATCAAGCCCAGAACCCGGCCCGTCAGATCGAAGCGCTGGCTACCTGCCTTGAGCTGGGCGGCCAATCTGAGCAGGGCCTCCGCCTCGTTGCGGTCCAGATCGCTGGAAGAGAGAAAATCAGCGCCGGCGAGGCCAGCAAGGGCGACGTCGAGGCAGGCCATGGCCGCTCCAACAAAGAACCCTTATCGGAGATCCATGGCCCCGCGGTCAAGGGGGGGCATTGGACACCTATGGGTTGAGCCAGGCCTCAAGGGGTGGTGGCCACCAGAACCTGTTCGGCCTGCACCGCATCGGCGGAGGGCATGACGCTGCTGGCCAGTAGCCCCTTGAGTTCGTCGCCTTCGATCACCTCCTGGGCAAGGATCTTCTCGCTGATGCTTTCCAGTAAGGGTCTGTTCTGGCGCAGGATGCTCAAAGCCCGGCCGTGGGCGCGATCCACCAGTCCCCGCACCTCCTTGTCAATCGCCTGGGCGGTGGCATCACTGACGGAACGCCTGGGGTTGTTGCCAGCGCCGAGAAAACGATTGCCTCCCTGCTTGTCGTAGGCCAGGGGGCCCAGGGTTTCGCTCATGCCGTAGGTGCCCACCATCTGCTCGGCGATGTCGGTAGCCCGCTGCAGATCATTGGCGGCGCCAGTGGTGACTTCTCCGAACACCAGCTCTTCGGCGCTGCGGCCCCCCAGCAAGGTGGCGATCTGGCCTTCGAGATCTTCCTTGGAGTTGAGGAAGCGCTCTTCGGTCGGTAGCTGCAATGTGTAACCCAGGGCACTCATACCCCTTGGCACGATTGAGATCTTGGCCACCTTGCTGCCCCCGGGCATCAGGTGACCCACGATGGCGTGGCCGACCTCGTGGAAAGCCACCACTTTTTTCTCATCGGGCTGCAGCACGCGGCTGCGTTTTTCAAGGCCAGCCACGACCCGCTCGATTGCCTCGTTGAGATCCGCCTGTTCGACACTGGTGCGCTTCACCCGGGCCGCCAGCAGGGCCGCCTCGTTGACCAGATTGGCCAGGTCGGCGCCAGCAAACCCGCTGGTGGCCTGGGCAATCTTGTCGAGATCAACCCCTTCGGCCAGTTTCACCTTTTTGGCATAGATATCCAAAATGGTGCGCCGGCCCGAGAGATCGGGACGATCCACCAGCACCTGGCGATCAAAACGGCCCGGGCGCAACAGGGCGGCGTCAAGGGTCTCAGGTTGGTTAGTGGCCGCCAAAACAATCACCGGCTTGTCCTTGGAGGCAAAGCCATCCATTTCCGTTAGCAACTGATTAAGGGTCTGTTCCCGCTCGTCATTGCCGCCTACAACGCCCATAGAGCCGGAACGGCTCTTACCAATGGCATCAAGTTCATCAATAAAAATGATGCAAGGAGCTTTCTTTTTAGCTTCTTCGAAGAGGTCACGCACCCGCGCCGCACCGGCACCAACAAACAATTCAACAAATTCAGACCCTGAAATAATAAAGAAAGGCACTCCTGCTTCACCGGCCACGGCCTTGGAAAGCAGGGTCTTGCCCGTACCAGGAGGGCCCACCAACAAAACTCCTTTGGGAATACGGGCACCAATGGCGACATAGCGCTCAGGCGTCTTTAAGAAATCAACAATTTCGTTGAGTTCGGCCTTGGCTTCATCGACACCTGCCACATCGGCAAAAGTGACACGCGATTCTTCATCAGGCACATAAACCCGGGCCTTACTTTTGGTAAAACTCAACGCCCCCTGGGCGCCACCCATGCCACTGCGACGGGCAAAGAACTGCAGAACAAGAATGAAAATCAGCGGCGGCACCACCCAACTAAGCAGGGTGGTGAAAAGATTGGGCTTGGCCGGCGGTGCCGCCGCGAACTCGACGCCGTGCTGTTCGAGCCGTTGGGGCAACTCCATGTCGAAGATCGGCGTGGTCGCCAGCAGGACGGGAGCACCTTCGGCTGGAGCTTTATTGAGTTCGTAACGAATTTGATCAGAAGTTATATAAGCACGCTTTACATTATTGTCATTCACCTGATCAATGAAAAGCGAATAGGGCACCCGCGGCACCTGATTGGCCGGATTAGGCAAAAAGTTGCTGAACAAGAGCAACAGGCCAAAACCCACCAACAACAAGTTGATCAGGCCAAAGCGCCGATTGGGACGGTTGTCATCTTGACGGATAGCCATGCCACAGTTCCACTGGCGGTCAGCCCAACCTAGAAGGTGCGGTCCTCCTCTGTCCCCAAGGCCACGGGTGAGAACCGAACGGAGCCGACCTGCTTGCACTAGAGGATGGGGCCGGCCAAGCTGGATCCATGTGCGGTCGCTACGCCCTGACCACCGAGATGGAGGCCCTGCTGCCCCGCCTGCAGGGACCCCTGCCGGAGGGCTGGCGCCAGCACTACGCCCCCCGGCCCCAGGTGCGACCAGGGGAACCGGTGCTGCTGCAACGCCAGGAACACGGCCGCCTGGAAGTGGGCCTTGCCCTCTGGGGCCTGCTGCCGGAATGGAGCCGGGACCCATTGGAACGGCGGCGCCCGATTAATGCCCGCTCGGAAACGGTGATGGAAAAGGCCAGTTTTCGTGGGCCGTGGCGCCACCGCCGCGCCCTGCTGCCGGCGAACGGCTTCTACGAATGGCAGAGCCGCACCGACAAGGCCACGGGCAAAACCTGGAAACAACCCTGGCTGTTTCGCCGCCGCGATGGCGGTGTGTTCTGGTTGGGTGGCCTTTGGGATCGCTGGATCGGGCCGGATGGCAGCGAAGTTGAGAGTTGCGTGGTGCTCACCACCAGGCCGAACGAACTGTTGGCGCGGGTCCATGACCGCATGCCCGTGGTCATCCCTGACGGCCTGGAGGAGGCCTGGCTGGAGCCCGCCGATGGGCCAGCCATCAGGGCCCTCGAACCGCTGCTGGAGCCCTGGGATCCGGCGGCATGGGAGGCGGTGAAGCTGGAGGCGATGCCAGGGGAAACCAACATCGTCCCTGGGGCCCACCCTGCCCCGGGCCCAGTGCTTGACTCCCCTTCTCTGCAGCCGCCGCCCACCCCACCGCCATGAGCCTCACCGAGCTGGATGCCTTCCTGGCCCACGCCCGCAGCCACAGCGATCTGCTGGCACGCCTGCAGGACGAGACCTCGCCCCTGGAAATCAGCGACTTCCTGCAACTGGCCCATGCCGAAGGCTTCCCTATTTCCGAAAGCGATGTGATTGAAGCCCAACAACGCCAGGAGTCCCTGCTCAGCGACGCAGAACTGCAAAGGCGTGCCGGCGTGGAAGCAAGACGGCTGCGCCACTTTTTGCATGGCTGAATCCTCGCTCCCAGCCTGGCAGGAGCCCGGGGGGCTGGAACGGGTGGCGGCCTATCCCCGCCCCCCGGCCTTGGTGGCGGACCCCAGGCTGGTGCGTGTGGAGGCGGGGGGATACCTCCTGGCCGAAAGTCTCCACAGCCTGAGGGTGCTGGAAACCTTCCATCCACCGTGCTTTTACCTGCCGCCCTCGGCCTTCAATCTCAGTCTGCTGGTGCCGGCACCAGGGCGCAGCTATTGCGAATGGAAAGGTGTGGCCAGCTATTTCGATGTGCTGCTGCCGGATGGCCGCCGGCTGCCGCGGGCCGTCTGGCACTATCCCGAACCCACCCCAGCCTTCGCGTCCCTGGCCGGCTGGTTCAGCCTTTACCCGGCTGCCATGTCGGGATGCTGGGTCGATGGTCAACCCGTAAGGGCCCAAGCAGGCGGCTTCTATGGCGGCTGGATCACCGCTGGGCTGATTGGACCCTTCAAGGGGGATCCAGCCCACCCGGAACTCATTTAAGGGGAGCCGGCGGCAGCTCCACCAGAATCAGTCGCATCACCGCAGCGCCCAAAGGCCTGGAAAGACCGGAGATTTCAGCCCGCATCGCCAGCGGTTGGCCGTGGGGGATCAGGAGCTGCAGATCACGGCTTTCGGTCTGCTCCTCCCCTGTCGCCGGCCTGCGGGCCAACTCCAGCAAGGCGGCCCCTGCTTCTGGGGTCAGAAACAACTGAAAGGGCAAGCCGACGAGGGAGCCGATGTCTTGGACCAGGCGGGCGCAGAGCCGTTGATTCGCCATCACCACCTTGAGGGAATCATCAAGGACAACCACGTCAAAACATTGGGAATCGAATACCGAAGCAAAAATTGTGGAGAGGTTGCCAGCTTGCTCAGCAATGGCAGTGGTCTCCGTGACATCGGTCAACGTGCCGACTACGCAATGTTCATGTTCATCTTTGATCACCGAGGCAGTCTCGACAACCTGGATGCGACGGCCATCGCGGGTGCTGAGCCGGTAGGACACCGACCAGCCAGTGCCGTTTTTGTTACGGCTGGCGGCCACCCGAGGGCGATCGGCAGAATCAATCGCATCTTCCAGCAGGGAGGGCTGGCTGCGGAGTTCCGCAGGGGTCCAGCCCGTGAGCATCTGGATGGGGGCGCTGACATATAGCAAACGATCGAAATTGCCGTTACGTTTCCATACCGCCTGCTCCAGGGAGTCGGTGAGGCGGGTGAAATCGGCGAGGGCCGCTTCGGCGGTGCGCCGCAGGGCCACAAGCTCGCCCAAGTCCGTGAGGGTGATGATGGCGCCCATGGGCCGCTTATCTCGGTCCAGATAGGGCATAACCTGCAGGAGATAGGCGACTTCTTCACTGCTTGCTTCAATATTCCGCCTTGGCACGCCAGCAAGCACCTCCACAATCGCCTGCCGCAGCCCGTTGAGCTTGAGGGTGGTGGGCACCGAGAGCAGAGGCTGGCCGATGTCGGACTCCACCAGGGCGAATACCCGCACCGCCAGGGGCGTGAAGCGAGTAATACACATCTTCAAATCAACGATCACCATGCCCTGGCTCAACGAACTCTGGATATTTTCGAGATCGTTGTTGAGCAGCTGTAGTTCATCGCTACGGGAGCGCAGCTGCTGATTAAGGGTACCTAGTTCCTCGTTGGTGGCCTGTAACTCTTCGTTGGATGCTTCGAGTTCCTCATTCGAAGATTGCAATTCTTCCGAGGAGGCCTGCAGCTCTTCGGAGGAGGCTTCGAGCTCTTCGTTGGCCTCCTCCAGTTCGACCATGGAACGGCGCAGGGAATCCTGGCTGGCGAGCAACTGCTCTTCCAGGCGCAGGATCTGGCTGGCAAAGGAGGAATCAACCAGCCGGGCCCCTGATCCGGCCCGGGGCAAGACGGCTGCATCAATGTCGGTGCCGGTGTCCGGGTTGGTGTCGGCAACCCGCAGAAACGTAATCACACAGAATTGGCGTGCACCGACCCGCAGGGGTCGCACCTCCAGGCGCAGGCTGCCCTCCTCGCCCGGAAGGCGAATGCTGGGGCTTAGAACTGGCATATCATCGGCGCGCACCAGCAACAGCAGAGCCCGCGCCTCGTCCCGCAGCTCCGGCCTCAGGAAAAGACTGGCGTTGGCACTGATCCACCCTTCCGGCATGACGCAATAGGGCGTCACGTCGCCAATGACCTGCACCAGGTTGTGGCCGTCATCCAGCACCAGACAGTCCCCACAGAAACTACGGCTGAGGGCCTCCAGCAAAATCATGTGCTGTTCCGGTACGGAATCACGCTGCACATTGTTGCGGGCCAAAGACGGCCGAGCCCCGGCCCCCCGGCTTCCGTTGGAGCCCAAGGGCGCCACGGTGCGGCGGGCCATCTCGCCACTGCGACGGTAGATGCGGTGGGTGGCATTGGCCACGGCAAAGCCCTGGTGGCCGTGGCCCAAGGACTCGGATTCCCCCAAAAACAGCAGTCCGCCGGGCAACAAGCCAAATCGAAAAAGACTAATCACCCTTTCTTGCAGCGGCGGGGTGAAATAGATAAGCGTGTTGCGACATGAGATGAGATCGAGTCGCGGGAAAGGGGGATCTTCGCTGACGTTATGGCGTGCAAACACAACGCAATCCCGCAGATGATCCTTGATAGTGAATTGGTCAGCCTCCTCGTCTAGAAACCGGCTGCGCAAATCTGCGGGAATGGCCTGGGCCTCCGACAGGGGAAATACACCCCGACGGGCCACGGCCAAGGCTTCTTCATCAAGGTCGGTGCCGAATACTTTGAGACGATCGGCCAGCACCGTCGGATGGCCAAGCACCTGACTGATCACCATGGCCAGGGTGTAGACCTCCTTGCCCGTGGCACAACCCGGCACCCACACCCGGAACTTGACCTGGGGGGCCAACGGGGCCCCATAGTCCTTCAGCAGTTGGGCCAGGACATCAAAGGCCTCCGGATCGCGAAAAAATGCGGTGACATTGACCAGCAGGTTGTGCAGCAGAGCCGGTGCTTCTTCAGCATCGTCCCGGAGCAGGCCGACATAAGCATCAAGATCGGCCACCTGGCGGATGGCCATGCGGCGTTGCAACTGCCGGCGCAGGGTGGATTCCTTGTACTGAGAGAAATCCACACCAGTGCCTTGCTTGAGATGCCCCAAGACGGCGTTGATGCTCTGGGATTGCATTTCTTGACCGCCGGCACTGTCTAAGCTAAGCGTGTTTTCTGCCACTGAGTTTAACTGCAATCCGATTGCGCCAGTTTCTAGTATATTCGTAGCCCCGCCCAGGGAAATGGCCGCCCGAGGCATGGCATCAAAACGGGCTGTTTCAGGCAACTGGGCGAAGGTGAGTCCACCGGCGGCCCGCACCTGGGCCAACCCCCTGGCGCCATCCGAACCGGTGCCAGAGAGAACCACCGCCACCCCCTGCTGGCGCCATTCCCGGGCAATCGATTCGAACAACCGATCGATGCTGGGGCTCGGACCGAAGCGGGGCGGTGGATCGCTGACGACAAGCCGGTCGCCCCTTACAGCCACATCCCGGTTGGATGGCGCCACAGCCACGACCCCTGGCCGCAACAGATCGCCGTCCACGGCGGTCACCACCTGCAAAGGGGTGACCCGTTGCAGCAGCTCGACAATCAGGCTGGGATGGTCAGGGGCAAGGTGCTGGGCCACCACATAGGTCATCAGCCCCTGGAGCTTGAGTTGGCCCAGGAGCACCTTGAGCGCCTCCAGCCCGCCGGCGGAAGCACCGATCCCCACCACGTGGTTGAGGGGCCGAGCGTCAGCCCACTGGCGGAGGGAGTGCTCGGATGCGCCGGAAAGTCTGTCAGCGGGAAGGATCACGAAGCGAGGCCGAACCCGGATCAGGAGAAATAATCGTAACCAATAAACTAAAATTCATATTTTAACTAACACTAATCAGCATTAATGTAAGGCCATGCAAGGGGCGACAAAGTTTCGCCTTTAAATCTTCTTCAAAAAACGAAAGCCTGGCTCCAACCAGCGCATTGGTCCACCATTGCCTTGCGGCAAAACATCCTTTGGCAAAGCAAAACTGGGGGTGGGGTGGGGGGTGGCTGTCAGCAACATGACAAGTCAGAGCAATGAAAATGACGACCTGAGCCCACGCAAGTGCCCAAAACTCC
>JBIIRU010000118.1:0-7684 GCA_044341355.1 Cyanobium sp.
GCCATGACCAGGGTCTCAATCAGGCGCAAGTGTGCCGCATCGGTCGGTTGCTATCGCTGACTTCCGGACGCAGCCAGAAGAGCCCATGGTTTTCGCCACGGCTGCCCCCGTCTGCCCGGGCGAGCACCAGCAGCGGCAGGGGCCGAGGCCTGTCGTGAAAGCGTTGGCGGTAATCGGCCAGGAGCTGGAGATAACGGGCAAAAGTCCAGCCGTTGTTGCCGCGATCTTTGGCTGCCCAGAAGCGGCGGAGGGCCTGCTGGCAGGCCTCGGCGCCAAATTCCTGCCAGCAGCACTGCTGGGCGTCCCAACTCGGGTATCCCGCCTCGATCAGCTGGCTATAGCGGCTCAATTCAGGGGCTTCGCGACTGGTGTCCGGCGGCAACTTGTTGGCCAGCTCTTCCACCGCGATGGCCTCCAGCCGCAACCAGCACCGGTCCAGAATCAGCACCGGCAGGCCACCATGCCAATGGTCACTGGATTGGAGCAGCGCCATGGGGGCTTCGATGCGTTGCTTCTGGCGTGGGGTCAACAGGGGCGGCATTGGGGTCATGGCCACACCCCCAGCTCAAGGCCCTGGCAGCGACTTTGCTGCCGCCGACTGACCTCGGCAACCAAGGGGTGAATGGGGGGATGGGGGGTCAGGGTGGGCACCGGCGCAGGTGACACGGCGAGCAATGGATCTAACTTATGGGGCTTTTCGATCAGGTTCGGTGTTCTGGATGGCAACGGTCAGGGTGTCCGACGCTGGCAGCTGAGCTAAACATCATGGGGCGGGTTCACCCGCTTCGTCGTTTTGCCAGCCGACCGTCAGTGACCGCTTCGGATTCCGCTCTGCCCCCTGCCGCTGAGACCTCCAGGTTGCCCCGATCGGTGGCTCCAACCCTCCGGGCCGTACTGGGTGGATTGCCTGTGAAATTGCCAGGGGCCCCCTGGTTGCCGCCTGTGTTGCTGCTGGGCGGGGGGATGGTGCTCAGTGAGGGAATCTCCCATTGGCTGCCAATGGAAGGGGGGAGTCTGTTCACCCTTGGAACCCTGGCGGCAGGCTGGTGGTGGTTGTCCCGGGACCGTCCAGGCGGGCCTTCCCGTTTGCCCTCCAGCCTTGATGGTTGGCAGCAGCGCTGTGAGCAGCTAGTCGATCAGTTCGAACGTCTCCAAGGTGGGGAGGCCGGTCTGCTCGAGCCCCGGCGCCAAGAGTTGCGGGCCTTGATGGCGGCGCGGCAGCGCCCGGAACTGCGTCTGACCCTCACGGGCACCCGTCCACCGGAGCTGGCGGCCCAATCCCTGGCAGCAGCAGCTCTGCGCAGCTCCTTGCCATTGCACCTGGACTGGGGTTTGCCCCTGCCCCTGATCAGTTCCGCCTGGCAATGGCCCCAGGCCTTTGCCCAGGCCGATGTGCTGATTTATCACCTGCGCCTGCCACTGCTGGCGGTCGATTTGCGCTGGCTGGAGGCCCTTGATCCGGACCAACCCCATTGGTTGCTGGTGGAGTGCCAAGACGCCAAGGGGTCAGAGCCCCTGCTGCTGGAACTGGCGAGCCAGTGGCCGAGTTTGCAGCCCGAACGACTGCTGCTTTGGGATGGTGCCTTGAACACCCTGCAGGAGGTTCTGGGGCCCCTGGCGCTTTGGTTGAACCGGGAGGGGCGTTCCTTGCGTCAAGCCACATCCTTGCGATCGATCCAGGGCCTCCACAGCCGCTGGCAGGCCGATCTGGAGCGGCTGCGCCGCCAGGAATGGCGTCGCCTGCTGCAGCGGACCCAGTGGATTGTGGCAACGGGGGTCGCTATCACACCGGTTCCCAGTATGGATTTACTGGTGTTAGCCGTCGGCAACGGACTGATGCTTCAGGAGATGGCCCGTCTCTGGGATTGCCCCTGGACGCTGGATCAGTTGCGGGGGGCTGCCTTGGAACTGGCCAAGGCCACCATTGCCCTTGGCTTGGTCGAGTGGAGTAGCCAGGCCTTGGTCACGGCGGCCCGCTTGCACGGGGCCACCTGGTTGGTGGGCGGTGCCCTGCAGGCCCTCAGCGCTGCCTATCTCACCCGCGTGGTCGGCCACGCCATGGCGGACTTGCTGGCCCTGTCCGCCGGGGTGAGTGCCCCTGATCTGGCGCTGATCCAACGGGAAGCCCCGCTGCTAGTGGCCCGGGCCGCCGAGGCCGAAAAGCTGGATTGGTCGAAGTTTTTGCAAGAGGCAAAGGGCTGGATCCAGGGCGGTGGCAAGGGGGGGTGGGCCGCTTCGGCGTAGCCAAACTTTGTGAATTTTGGGGGACAAAGTTTTCCAGGGTGCGACTACCTATTTTTTCTAGTGAATTTTTCTAATGTGGCATCATGTCACCCCTTGGTTGGAAGGAGTGCTGCCGGTCCCTGATGTATGGAAACACAATCGTCTCTGATGCTGTTTTCTCCTCCAGGAATGCCATCGGCTTGCACCTCTTTCTGGCTGCCTGGCCAGAGTTCAGCATCTGGTTTACCGCCTTGGGCGCCAGCACCATGGCCTTCAACCTGAACGGCTTCGACAACCCACCTATAGGATGGAATTCAAGCCTGAATTCAAGCCTGGCTGGTAAAGTCAAAGGCTGACTGAGCGGTTGTAGAGGAGTTTGCTAGGATTTCCTTGGAACAGTCTTTTTTCACGATGCTGTTGCGTCAACTGCGACGATTCATTTCACCACCTAAGTGTCTCGTATTAGATTCACTCACTGATATCAATGAATGCGGGCTTTTTTTGAAAAGCACCGGGAAAAATAATTCCAACGACAGTTTAATTTATATTCTTCGCCAAAACGGATCGGGTCGTGGCTTGTTTTCACTGGTTTCTTCCACTTTGTGCCATCTGCATTTGGCTGAACGCTACGGTCTGACCCCTGTCGTAGATTTTCGTTGTGTAAATTCCGAGTATGACGATAAGCAGTTTATGGAGACGGATCGATTTAAACGCCAAAATCCTTGGGATTTCTTCTTTGAACCTGTTTCTTCATTTTCATGTGAATCATCCTTTGAAGATCGTACAGTTTTGGCGTCATCGTTGGGGTTCCCTGATGGATATCCACGCAAGATGCTAGTATCCCATGTGCAAGAATTAAGAAATATTGCCGTAAAATACATCAAAGTAGCACCAGATCTTGTCGAAGAGCTTGAAAATATAAAGCAAACTATTCTCTCTGGATATAAAGTTCTAGGCGTACATTTCAGAGGCCAAGAGCAAAAGACAATGCCATTTCACCCCTTGTCTCCAACTCTTCCCCAAATGTTTACCGCCATTGATATGGCAATTTCTGACCATGGATTCAATCGAATTTTTGTCGCTTCAGAAGATCTTGACTATGTTGACGCAATTTTAAATCGGTATCCTAAGATAGCTATAACCCTACCTCATTTTCGTACTCGTGCACCAGTTAATGCCTATCGCATTCTACCACGAGAAAAGCACAAATATTTGCTGGGCAAAGAAATTCTTTTTGACACTTTTGTTTTGTCAGCTTGCGATGGTCTTGTTAGTTCAACCTCCAATGTCACTGAATTCGCTCGTGCCTACAATAATGGCAATTATGAGCTTGATCTTGTTATTGACAATGGTCTTAATGCAGCTAATCCAAAAGTTGCTCGCCATCTTTGGAGTGTTAAAAACTTTCTCCCCCCAAAGCTAGGAGGTTTTTCTGTTAAGGCAATCCAACATTTTCCTGATATTAATTCTTACTAATTTTTTATATTTAAACTGATGACAAGCAGACGCTAGGTAACTTATGAATGAACATGCTCATTTGACTTACAAAGGAAAACGATGGGCTTGGTGGCCCTTGTTACCCACATATCCCTACGGCATCAGAAATACACTTATACGCGAACTGGTTGTAGATCGTATTTGGAGTTTTGAACAGTTGCATGGAATTTGGTATGTAGCTGTTCCGATTCGTATGACAGTGATAAAAGTGACTGGGGGACTTCTCCTCTATGCCCCAATCACACCAACTCTTGAAGTCTGTAGCAAACTAAAGGAATTAGAGTGCCTTCATGGACCCATTTGTTCAATTATTCTGCCGACAACATCGGGTCTTGAGCATAAGTTATCCGTGCCTGCCATGGCTCGTGCTTTTCCAAGGGCAACGGTTTGGATTTCTGACTATCAGTGGAGTTTCCCGCTGCGTCTGCCATCGCCCTGGCTTGGTTTCCCTGCTAATCGCACAAAGATTTTGTTCAGAGATGGTTTGCCTCATACTAATGATTTAGAATGGATTCCCCTAGGGCCTCTGCATCTTGGTCTTGGCACGTTTCTAGAAGTGGCCTGTTTTGATCGGATCACTGGAAGCTTGTTAGTAACCGATGCGTTGGTTTCAATTTCTGAAAAACCTCCATTGATTTTTGACCTTGATCCATTACCTTTGCTATTCCACGCACGGGAAAGGGGTTTTGAGCCGATACTCGATACTCCTGAAATGAGACAGAAAGGATGGTTGCGTATTATTTTGTTTGCCAATTATCTGCGACCGCAATATCTTGAAATTCGTCAATTATTGGATTGTTTCAGTGACTCTTTTGCCCCTGGTTGTCGTCAGCCCAAATGTCACTTTGGCTTTTACCCCTTCCAATGGCAACCAGGCTGGCAATCGGAAGCGACGGAGCTACTGGCTACTCCAGGGGCCATGCTTTTGGTCGCTCCAGTTCTGCAACGGCTGGTTTTTCCCAGAGCTCAGGTTCTTCTTGTTGATTGGATTCGTAGCCTGGCCAACTTGCCTGGTTTGAGCAGGTTAATCTCAGCTCATTATGATTCTCCTATAGATTGCGGACCTCAACAACTGGAGGAATTGTCCTCCCGACTGCTCCAGGGTCCAAGCTCCCCAAGCCAAGGATCCTGGACGACATTGGCTGAGATTGATAATCTGTTACTAAAGACCGGTATTGTGCCTGCTTCCATGCCGGATTCTGATGGGGTCTAAATTCTCAATTGCCCTGAAGAATAGCGATTAAAACCATATATTATTTACGCCACCGCATCAAGAGAATAGGAAGCAAAATGGAAGCGAGCAAGTAGATCAGAACCGTACCGATGACGGTGGACTGTTGCTGAGGGAAGGCGCCGGAGGCCAGTAGCAGCGCGATGGCGGGATGCCGCGAAACCGTTGCCGAGGCCAGGGCGCCGCGGATGCTCCGATCCGGCCCGCCCAGCAATTCACCAAACAAAAGTCCAAAGACGATCACCACCAGGATGGCCAGCACCGTGCCCTCGCCGATCACCGCCAGCATCTTGGGGCCATTGACAAAAAGCAGCACCACCGCCCCAAGTAGCAGCACCACACTGCCCAGGCGATCGGCAACGGCAGCCAGCCGTGGGGCGGTGCGGGGAAAGAAGCGGGCGATGCCGATGCCGAGCCCGAGGGGGAGCACCACGGTGGCCAGCAGAACAGTCACCATGGCCCTGGGTTCAAAGTCGGTGACCACGCCGAACAGCCGCTCGGCAATCGTTATCGTCAGCGGCACCACCATCAGGGAGACGGCGGTTGAGAGCAGCTCCAAACCGATGACGTAATCCCCCCTGGCACCGAGCGCGGTTCCCTTTTTGGCCCAGGGCGGCAGTACGGGAGAGACCGCGAAGCCCAACAACACCGCAGCCACCCCCTGCCGCAGGGGCAGCAGCCAAACCAACAGCAGCACGAGGGCGGGGAATAACCCATACATCGCCAACAGCGAGCGCAGGGTCAGCGTCGGGCGGCGCAGCAGCAACAGCGGCTCCTGCATGGGTACCCGGGCGCCAATGCCGACCACCAGCAGCACCACTCCCAGCAGCAACACCAGCTTGAGCACAGTGGCGAGTTCCACAGAATTTCTTTTCCGTTTGTGCGATTACGGTAGATATTTGTCCAGCTGGGGATTGCTGCCAAGGGCAATCCCAGCTGGTTATTGCCCCTCACCAGCAGTCACTGGGCGTGAATGCCGGCATGGAGCTAGCTTTTCAGTGGCTATTTTTAGTGGCTATTGGCGATGTTTGCGCTCAGTTTTTCCATCACCCGTTCCAGGGAGAAGCTGGCAGCCTTCTGCCGCGGTGGGTAGGCCTGGAAGGTTTGCAGGAACTCCGCCACATAGCTCTGGGCTGGCACGAGCAGGAAGGCATGATCCAGTAACCAGTCCCAATAGGTGTTGGAGGTGATGTCGGCGCGCTCGTAGGGATCGGTGAGCAGGTTGAAGATCTTCGGCACCCGCAACTCGGTGAATGGTTCGGCCCAAACCTGCAGGGTGCCTTGCTCGCGTTGCTCCTTAAAGACAAACTTCCAGTTGTCGTAGCGCAGGCCCACCAGGTCACCGTCGTCGGAGAAGTAGAAGAATTCCCGCCGGGGGCTTTGGTTGGTTTTGCCTTGCCAATAGTCGAGCTGGTTGTAACCATCCAGGTGGATATGGAAGTTTTTGTTGCCTACTTGGTGGCCTTGCAACAACTTGTCTTTGATCGCCGGCTCGCCGGCGGCGGCCAGCAGCGTCGGCAGCCAATCGAGGTGGCTGACCAACCCGGTGAGATTGATGCCGGCAGGAATATGACCCGGCCAACGCACCAGGGCCGGTACCCGAAAAGCCCCTTCCCAATTGGTGTTTTTCTCACTGCGGAAGGGGGTGGTGCCGGCATCGGGCCAGCTGTTGACGTGGGGGCCGTTGTCGGTGCTGTACATCACGATCGTGTCTTCGCTGATGCCCAGCTCATCAACTAGATCGAGCAGTTCACCGATGCACTCATCGTGATAGATCATCACATCGTGGTATTCCGACTGCCAGCGGCCGCTGCGGCCGATGTCCTGGGGCCGGGCGTAGGTGCGGAAGTGCATGTGGGTGGTGTTGAACCACACAAAAAACGGCTCGCCGGAGTCCACCGCATCACGGATGAAGCGTTTGGCTTCCACTAAAAATTCATCATCGGTGGTTTCCATCCGCTTGCGCGTCAGGGGGCCGGTGTTTTCGATGCGCTGGCTGCCATCGGCATTTGCCCAGCAATGCAGCACGCCGCGGGGTGCAAAGCGCTTGCGGAAATTGGGAAATTCTGGGTCGTCTTCCTTGGGGTAATCGCGCTGTTCGGGCTCTTCTTCGGCATTGAGATGGTATAAATTGCCAAAAAATTCGTCGAAGCCATGCTTGGTTGGCAGGTGCTCGTCGCGGTCGCCAAAGTGGTTTTTGCCAAATTGGCCGGTGCGGTAGCCCAGTGGCTTGAGCAATTCAGGAATTGTGGGATCTTCATCGCGGTAGCCCAGTTCCGACCCCGGCAGTCCCACCTTGGAAAGGCCGGTTCGGTAGACACTCTGGCCAGAAATAAAGGCGGCGCGGCCAGCGGTGCAACTTTGCTCGGCGTAGTAGTGGATGAACTTCGCCCCCTCCTTGGCGACCCGGTCGATGTTGGGGGTTTCGTAGCCCATCAGGCCATTGCTGTAGCAGCTGAGGTTGCTCTGGCCGATGTCATCGCCCCAGAGAATCAGCATGTTGGGTTGGCCGTTGGGCATGGCAGCAGCTCTTGGTGGGAGGAATGGTATCCAATGCCACTTTAGTCTTGGGGCTCCAAATTGGCCATGGCTTAAGGCGACACCACGTGGTTCCGTAACTACCCTCATTAGCCATGCCGCTTCCGATCTTGGCGATAACATGTCTCGCCCGTCATTTCCCCCATGGCGCCGCTACTGGGCCTGCTGGCCCTCTTCTTCCTAATTACCGCACGG
>JBIIRU010000119.1:0-7674 GCA_044341355.1 Cyanobium sp.
CCCTGCAGCACTTCGCCGTCGGCACCGGCATCGGTGGCGACGCAGGCGGTACCGGTGGCCATGGCCTCCAGCAGGGCCAAGGAGAGCCCCTCCACCAGGGAGGGCAGCAAAAAGACTTCGGCTAGCTGCAGCAGGGCGACCCGCCGGGGCAGGCTGGCTTCATAGCCCCACCAGATCACATCGTTTTCGGCCTGGGATTGGAGCAGTCCCCGCAAGGGACCATCGCCGACGATCAGCAGAACACACCCCTCGGGACGTACCAGCCGCCAGGCCCGCAGCAGGGCCTCGACGTTTTTTTCCGTGGAAAGACGACCCATGTAGAGAAAGACCCGTCGCCCCTCAAACTGGTGGCGCAGTTCCGCCAGGTTCGGCGAATCGAAGTGGGGCGAGGGGGTCCACAGGTCAGTGTCCACGCCGTTGGGAATGATGGCCAGTCGATCGCGGCGTACCCCGAGCCGTTCGAGCAGATCGGCCTGCAGCGCCGAGAACACGATGACCCGATCAAAGCGGGCCAGGGAGGGTGCGTATAGCTGATAGGTGAGCTGCTGGGTGCCGGCGGTGAGGTTGCGCAGTCCCGCATCGAAGGCCGGATGGAAGGTGGCCACCAGGGGCAATCCCAGCTGTTGACAAAGATCGGGAAGCCGGAAATCCAGGGGGGAAAGGGTGAGGCTGGCGTGGACCAGATCCGGCCGCAGCCGCTCAAGCGATTCCCTTAACTCCCGCTGGGCCCCGGGTGAAGGAATGGTGTAAACCTGGGACTTGACCAAATAGGGGAGGGTTACTACCTCGGCACTTTCGCTACTTGCCAAGGCTGCGGCTAAAGAAGCTGGGCTTTCGCCTTCGTTGGCTTCGTGGCGACCTAGTCCGGCGGGCGGGGTGTTGAAGTGGATGAAACTGACGGAGTGCCCCCTGCGCCGCAGGGCTTCGGTTGTGCTCAATCCGTAGGTGACATTGCCGCAGAACGGGGATTTCTTGCCCAGCCAGGCAATGTGCGACACCGTTGCTCAGCGTTCAGCCCATCAAGCTAGCAGCCACGCCAAGGCTGTTCGCTGAGGGCCGCGATGATCGCCAAGGCTGCCAGCCCCCAGAGCACCGGTAAGAGGCCGAATCGGGAAACCACCGTTCCGGCAAGGGCTAGGGGCAGGCTGAGGGCAATGTTGATGAGGTTGTTTTGCAGGCCAAATACCTTGCCCCTTTGGTCTTCGGGGGTGTCTTCTTGAATCGTGGTCTGAGCCGGGATCGCCAGCAAGGCTGAACCCACGCCAAGCACGGCGCAGAGGAGCAACGTGATTGCCAGGTGTCCCCGGAACTGACCGAGCAATACCAGGGAGGCGGCAATGGTGCCCAGCCCCGTGCTGGCCAGGAGCCTGCGGCTGAAGCGGTCACCCAGTTGGGCCATGGCCACGGCCCCCAGGGCTAGACCCAGGCCGCTCATGGCTAACAGGGTACCAAATCTGGTGGGTCCCAGCTGGCTGATGGCGGCCGCCAAGCTGATGGCCAGGACGTAGAGGGCGGCCAGCAGGCTGTATAGAAGTACCAATTGCAGCATCGCCGAGCGCACGCTGCGTCGCTCCCGAAGCACCACAAGACCCTCGCCAATTTCCTGCCAAACGGTGGCGCTGCGGGGTTGGCGGGGCGGTTCGCTCAGATTGATGCCCGCGAGCACAATGGCCGCAAGGCCATAGCAAAGGGGCAACAGCAGGAATTCGCCGTGGCGCAAGCCCAACGTGGCCAACAGACCATGCAGCAACCGCAGCACCGGATCACCGACAGCGAAACCGACGATGGTGACGGCCATGCTGGTGGTCTGGTAGACGGAATTGGCCGCCAACAGCTGGTGGTTGTCGACCAGCAATGGAATGGCGGCCTGTTCAGCCGGGGCGAAAAACTGGGTGAGGACCGATTCCAAAAAGGTCATGCCGACGAGGGCCCAGTAGCCCCAACTCAGGCCCAGCCACACCGGACCCGGCAGCAGGGCCAGGGGCGCCAGCAAGACCAGCACGGCCCTGGCGCCGTTGGAGATCACCATGACCGAGCGCTTCGGCCAGCGGTCGGCCCAGACCCCCGCGACGGTGCCCAGCAGCATGGCGGGCACCGTGTTGGCCACGTAGATCCCCGTGGCCAAAAGGGTGATGACCTGGGCCCGGGATTCGAGATTGATGCGGATGGCCGCCGCCGCCTCCGCCAGGGCGGAATCCGCCCCGGGGGTGTCCGTCACCCAGTACTGGGCGATCAGAAACACCATCAACACGATGTAGAACTTATCGCCGAGCTGGGAGAAGATCTGGCCGATCCAGAGCCGGCGGAAGCCATCCCGGCTCAGCACGCCACCTAGCCCCCGTGCTGTTTTGTCTGGATCCGTAGTCATCGCTTTTCCGGCATGGGCTGGGGCATGGATTCAAAGCCGGTGCGCAGCAGTCTGAAGGCGCGGGGGCGCCGGCCGAGGTGTTCACCACACCAGGCCTCCACCAGGTCGAGCAGATGGAGCCATACCGTTTCCGGTCCCATCAGGGCACCATCGCGGCGGCGCGGCGGTTGGGGCCTGGGTAGACGCTGCAGCAGGGCCAGCTCGGAGGCATTGAGCAGCACCCGCGCCCCCGCCTGGGCGCCAATCACCAGGCCTTCGCTGGGGATCAGGCTGCAGCGCCATTCCCAGTTGCCAAGGGGGGGATCGAGGCGATCACCGCTGCGGGCACAGTGTTGCAATGGCAGGGCAAACCCGCCCAAAGCCAGCAGGTGCACACTGCCTTGCAGGGCAATCGCCAGCGCTTCACTGCGATGGCTGCGTTCTTGCACCACGTCTTCGAGCCGGCCGAGCTGCAAAAGGAGGTCCGCGAGTATGCCCGGGGCCGCCACCTCGGCCACTAGCGCCAGGCAAAGCTCAACTAGGGCCTGGGCGGCGGCCAGGGTTTCGAGCCGCTGGCCCAGGTGCCCGTAGTGCCGCAACACCCGCAGCTGCCGCACCCGCTGCAGGCCCCGACCGCCACCCACCTGGAGTTGCAGCAGGGCGAAGGGCACGGCAGCGGCCAGGCTGCTGCGGGGACGCCGGGCGCCGGGCACCGCCAAACGGGTCAAGCCTTCGGCTTCACTAAGCAAGGTCAACAGCCGATCGTTTTCGCCCAGGGGTCGGCTGATCAGGGCCAGGCCCTCCAAGGTGCGATCGGCCACGGTCGTCCTATGGCAAAGGACTTTCGGGCCCGGGCGTATCGCGCTGGGGACCCCGCCGCAGGGCTTCCATCAGCGCCACGCCGCGGCTGGTGCCCAGGCGGGTGGCGCCGGCTTCGACCAGGTCAAGGGCCAGTTCCAGGCTGTTGATGCCCCCGGAGGCCTTGATGCCGGCCCGACCCCGGGCCAGTTGCCGCAGCCGCTGCACCTGGGCGACAGTGACCGGGGGACCGAAACCGCTGCCGCTTTTGAGGAAACGGACTCCGGCATCGAGGCTGACTTCCACCAACAGTTCGAGGGCTTCGGCCTCCAGCCGGCCGCTCTCAACAATGACCTTGACGGGCAGCCCCAAGCTGCTGATCGCCGCCAGGTCGTCGAGCAGCAGACGGCTGTCCCGATCGGCCAGGGCGCCGAAGTCCGGCACCATATCAAGTTCGTCGGCACCGGCATTGGCGGCGGCCTCGGCTTCGGCGAGCTTCACGGCGGCGGGGATGGCCCCAAAGGGAAAGCCCAGCACCGAAATCAGCCTCACAGGCCCGCTTATCGGCAATCGCTCCCGGGCAACGGCCACCCAACGGGAGGCCAGGCAGACCCCGGCAAAGCCGAAATGGCGGGCTTCATCACAGCAGCGCAGAATGGCCTCATGGCCCTGGTGGGGATCCAACAGGGCGTGATCAATCAGTGGGGCCAGGTCCGGTAGGTCGCGGCTCACGCTCCTTTGGCCTGGATCACTCCGAAGCCGCCGTGGTTGCGGTGATACACCACCTGGATGTCGCCATTGGCCGCATCGCGAAAGACATAAAAATCGTGGTCGATTAGGTCGAGCTGATGCAGGGCCTCGTCGAGGGACATCGCTGGCATGTCGAAATATTTGCGGCGTACCCCCCGCTGGGGCAGGGCCGGCTCCTTGCCTTCCACCAAGGTGGCCGTGCTGATGATGTTTTGGTCGATGGCGGGCACTTCGCCCAGGTGGATGGCGCCACGCGGGGTGTTGCCATGCTCACGGGCCTGGATGCGGTCCTTGTAGCGGGTGAGCTGGCGGGCCAGTTTGGTCGCCACCAGGTCGATGCTGGCGTAGAGGTTTTCGCTGCGTTCCTGGGCGCGCACCACGACGCCATTGGCATAAATCGTGACTTCCGCCGTTTGCTGGGAAACCCTGGGGTTGCGGGCCACGGAGAGGTGCACATCCGCCTCCTTGACAAAGGATTCGAAATGGTGGATTGCCCGGGTCAGTTTGGCTTCGGTGTACTCGCGGATGGCTGGAGTGATCTCGAGATTCCGGCCGTGGATCAGAAGCTTCATCGCATCGCAGGGCGCTTCATGCTCCCCCACGCTAGGAACGGGAGTGATGGCCACGAAACGATCTGCAATCCTTTTTGAAGCCTTGGCGCCGGTGGCCTTTCCCCGGGCCTGGGATTGGCAGCGGCGGCTGCAGCAGCGCCTGCTGGAGGCCCCCAGTGGCCCCGAGGCCCTGATCGTGCTGGAGCACGAACCGTGTTACACCCTTGGCCGCAGGGCCAGCCTTGATCACCTGGGCTTTGAGGTTGAGACACCGCCGTTGCCCCTGTTTCGCATCGACCGCGGCGGTGAAGTGACCCACCATGGTCCTGGCCAGCTGGTGCTGTACCCCATCCTCGATTTGCGCCGCCATGGCACCGATCTGCATGGGTATCTGCGGGCCCTTGAAGCGGTGGTGATCGACCTGCTCGGGGACTACGGCTTGGCGGCCGAGCGCTGTCCGGGCCTGACGGGGGTATGGCTGGATGGCCACAAGGTGGCGGCGATCGGCGTGGGGGCCAAGCGCTGGATCAGCCAGCACGGCCTGGCTCTCAACGTTTCCTGTTCGTTGCAGTCCTTTGGCGCGATCGTGCCCTGCGGCCTGCGGGATCGCCCCGTGGGCAGGCTTTGCGATTGGCGGCCTGATCTCAGCGCCGAGAGCTTGCGCGCCCCGTTAATTGCGGCCTTTGGCCGTCACTTCGACGTGACACTCCGGCCGCCGCAGCCGGCAGAACGGCTGCCGGGGTGGTAACCATTGGGCACGTCGCCGCTTGCTGATGGCGTTGCCCGCCGAGATCCACTGGTCGAATCCGGAGCTAGATAGGCAGGCCCAGGCCCGCCGCCATAACTGGAGCGCCCTGCAGGGGCTCGACCAGCTCTGGCCCGAACTGGAGCGCCAGTACGGCGATGCCGTAGCCCTGGTGGCCCCCCATGACACCGAGGACAAGGAAACCGTCAGCTTCAGCGCCCTGCGCCAACGCATCGACCAGGCCGCCGCCGGCTTTGCGGCTCTGGGGTTGGGCGGTGGTGAGGTGGTGGCGTTGTTCGCTGAAAACGGCCCCCGGTGGTTGGTGGCGGACCAGGGGCTGATGCGCTGCGGCGCTGCTAACGCGGTACGCGGCAGCAGCGCCCCTGTCGAAGAACTGCGTTACATCTTGGCCGATTCGGGCTCGGTGGGCCTGGTGGTCGAATCGGCGGCCCTGCTGGCCCGGCTTGGGCTGGACGGCGAGGCCTGCCAGCGCCTGCGGTTCGTGGTGCTGCTGGAGGGGGAAGCCCCCGCCGCCGCTGGTCCGGGCAACTTGCCCTGCCTTAGCTGGGCGAGCTTTATGGCCCAGGGCGCTGCCGCACCGCCGCCGCCGGCGCCCAGCGGCGGCGAAGGGCGATTGGCCACCTTGCTTTACACCTCGGGCACCACCGGCGAACCGAAAGGGGTGCCCCTCAGCCATGGCAACTTGCTGCATCAGGTACGCAGCCTGGGGGCGTTGGTCGACCCCAAGCCGGGTGACGAAGTCTTGAGTGTGCTGCCGATCTGGCATGCCTACGAGCGCAGTGTCGAATATTTCCTGCTCTCCTGCGGCTGCCGCCAGACCTACACAACCCTGCGCAATTTCAAGAATGACCTGCAGCGGGTTCGTCCCCATTACATGGTCAGTGTCCCGCGCCTCTGGGAGGCGATCCTCTCGGGCTTCGAAGATGCCCTGGCAGCCATGCCCCCAGGCCGCCAGCGGCTGTTGCGGGCGGCCCTCGCCAACAGCAGGGCGTTTCACACCGCCCGCCGCACCGCCCGAGATCTGACCCTGGCCCCTGAAGCGCCGGCAAAACGCCAGCGGGCCCAGGTCGAAAGCCTGGCCCGCTGGCCGGCCGAAGCCCTGGCGGCGGCCCAGCTGTGGCCCCGAATGCGTCAGCAGTTGGTGGGGGGTCGGTTGCGAACCGCCATCAGCGGTGGCGGCGCCCTGGCTCCCTATGTGGATGGCTTTTTTGAGGCGGTGGGCATCGAATTGCTGGTGGGCTACGGCCTCACCGAAACCAGCCCGGTGCTCACCTGCCGCCGCCAGTGGGCCAATCGCCGCGGCAGTGCGGGCCAGCCCCTGGCGGAGACGTCCCTGCGGATCGTGGATCCGGAAAGCCGCCAGACCCTGGCGATCGGCGAGCGGGGGCTGGTGCTGGCCCGGGGCCCCCAGGTGATGGCGGGCTATTGGGGCAAACCGGAGGCCACCGCCAAGGTGCTTGATGGCGAGGGCTGGTTTGACACCGGCGATCTGGGACTGTTGCTGGCCGATGGCACCCTGGTGCTCACCGGCAGGGCCAAGGACACGATTGTGTTGAGCAGTGGCGAGAACATTGAACCCGGCCCCCTGGAGGACGCCCTGGCCGCCTTACCCATGGTCGAGCAGGTGATGGTGGTTGGCCAGGATCGCCGTCAACTGGGCTTGCTGTTGGTGCCCAAGGCCGAGGCCCTCGCCGCCTGGGCGTCGGCGCAGGGTCTGCCTGGATCCAAGGGCTCCGAAGCTGGGGAAGCCGGTCCAGTGCCGGCCGATCCGGCGCTGCTCAAGGCTTTGAGCCGCGAATTCAACCGTGTTCTGGCTGCCCGAGCGGGGTCCCGCCCCGATGAACGGCTTGCGGGTGTGGCCGTTGTGGCGCCGTTCACGATTGAGAATGGTCTGCTGACCCAGACCCTCAAGCAACGGCGGGATCGGATTGCCAAACGGGACGAGGCGGCGATTGAGGCGCTTTACAGCTGAATCGTCGTTTCGATACGCCTAGCGGGGCACCGCTGGCAACCGATCTGATGGGCCCGGGGTTCGGTCCTCCCGGTTGACCGCGGCACCATGGGCTGAGAGCCTTGGCTCTGACTTTTCAGAAACATGGCCGACGGCACGACCTTCACGATCAAGCGCCAGATTACGGTCCGGGCTGTGGTCACCCCCCGCTGGAAGGAGGATGCCGAGCGGGAACTCAGCAATGCCATCAGCAGCTTTGACCAGCAGTTAGCCCAGCTGGAGCAGGAGGGTCAGCGGCTGGTGGACGAAATCCGTCGCCAGAGCATCAATCCCCTCGATCCCCGCGTTCAAGAACAAGTCGGTTCCCTGCAGCAGCAGGTGGCCGCCAAGCGGGCCGAGCTTGAAGAACAGAAGCGCCAGGTGCTGGATCAACAACGCCAGGTGCGTGAGCTGGAGATGGAAGAGATCGTGGACCAGGGCCAGCTGGAGAGCTTTTGCCAGGTCGGGGTGG
>JBIIRU010000120.1:0-7628 GCA_044341355.1 Cyanobium sp.
CGACAGCCGTTATCTGATCGACGGCATGGACAAGTGGCTGCCTGGCTGGAAGCGGCGCAGCTGGCGAACGGCCTCTGGTGGACCCGTGCTGAATCGCGACCTCTGGGAGCGGTTGGATCAAGCCCGATTGGCGGGGGTGGGTTTCCAACACGTTCGGGGCCATAGCGGCGATCCGGACAATGACCGCTGCGACGCGATTGCGGTGGCCTTTTCCCGGGGACAGCGGCCCCTGTTGGCGAGGGAGGGACAGGGCCGAACCAAGGCAGCCCCAGCCCCAGCCCCAGCCCCGGTGCCGGTGCCGGGGCCGGAGCCGGCGGAGGCAGAGGCGGACGATCCGGCGCCGCCGGCCCTGCATCAGTTGCTGAGCCGGCTTGAGCTGGCCGATCGGCTCGCCCAGGGGGGCTACAGCCTCACGTTGGTGGAGTTGGCCCAGTTGGTCGAACTGCCCCTGAAAACGCTCGAGTCCCGGGCGGCGGTATGGTCCTGGCGTGATTGGTTGGTGGAGTCCTGCGGGGAGGGTCGCTGGCGCCTGCGCCGTGAAGCGGGAAGATTGGCATCGGTAGAAGGCGAGCAGGAGGTATAGGCCATGGATAAAGACGCGACAGCAAGACACACCAGCGCCGCTGGGGACCCCGGGGCCAGCGGATCACTGCAGGCTGGTTCTGATTTTGGTTCTGGTTCTGGAGCGGCGGGAGGTTTTTATCGCCGGATGGTGGAGCCCCTACTGCGCACCGATGAGGGCGTTGATGCTGAGCAGCTCAGTCGACTCACCCTGATGGGACTTTCCCAGGTGGCCCTGAGGCGCGATTGGCCCCTGGTCCAGGGGGCCCTGGCGGGTCTTGGGGCGGAGCTGCAGCGCCGTAATCCCCGCCTGCAACAAACCCTTTTCGGTTGCCGCTTTGCCAATCCGGTGGGTCTGGCGGCGGGGTTCGATAAAAACGGCGTCGCGGCGGCGATCTGGCACTGTTTCGGCTTTGGTTTCGCCGAGCTGGGCACGATCACCGCCCAGCCGCAGCAGGGCAACCCCAGGCCGCGGTTGTTCCGCCTGGCGGCCGAGCGGGCGGCCCTCAACCGCATGGGGTTCAACAACCTGGGCGCCATCGCCGTGCGCCGCATCCTGGAGCAGCAGGCCCTGCCCCCTGCGGGCCAGCGGTCCGCTGTGCTGGGGATCAATCTGGGCAAGTCCAGGGATGTCTCGCTGGAGCTGGCCCCTGACGATTACGCCACTTCGCTCGATTTGTTGGCGCCGCTGGCGGACTACGCGGTGATCAATGTCAGCTCTCCCAATACCCCAGGCCTGCGCGAATTGCAACAGGAAACCCAGCTGCGGCGCTTGGTCGAACGGCTGCGGCGGCTGCCCGGCTGTCCGCCGCTGCTGGTCAAGATCGCCCCTGATCTCGAAGATGACGCCATTGATGCCATCGCCCGACTGGCCTACCAAGAGGGATTGGCGGGGGTGATTGCGGTCAACACCAGCCAGGATCGCCTCGGGCTGGCCGATCGCATCCTGGGGGCCACGGGTCGCCCCTTGTCCCAGGAGAGTGGTGGCCTGAGTGGCAGGCCCTTGCGCCCCCGCGCCCTGGCGGTGTTGCGGCGTCTGAGGGCGATGGCGGGGCCCAGCTTGCCCCTGATCGGTGTGGGCGGCATTGACTCGGCGGAGTCGGCCTGGGAGCGCATCAGCGCCGGGGCCTCCCTGGTGCAGGTTTACACCGGTTGGATTTACGAAGGTCCGCAGTTAGTGCCAAATATTGTGGAAGGATTGATCACGCAGCTGGATCGCCATGGGCTGGCAACAATCGGCGAAGCGGTCGGCTCGGGTTTGCCTTGGCGCTGAACTTGGTTAAGTTAAGTACCAGCATAAAATGATGTCGTGGAAATCAGCCCATTCCTTAGTGATCTTCAGTTGCGTTGGAGATCCTTGATGGCTGTTTTTTCTCCCCAGTTAGTACTGCTTGAGCTGCAGGACGATGGTGTTAAGGGCCAGTCTCACTCGGCCCTGCGTCCCGGTCCGGTGACGATAAATTCCCCTTTACCGCCGGAAACCTGCAAGGGGGGCATGCCCCTGGAGCTGGAAGCCCTCGGTGATCTGATCGGAGATTTGTTGGTACGCGACAACTTGATCAATGCCTATGTCCTGGCCTCCTTGCCCCCCGAGGCCAGCCGATGGCGGGTGGTGGAGTGGCCCAGCGCCGATCCCGTGCCCGAGAATCCGCTGGCGGCCGTGCGAAAACTTGATCCTCCCCTGAATCTTCCTTACGCTTTGGCCGATGCCTGCCTGGATGTGCAGCCCCTGCCCGGACACCCGAAGCGCCTGCTGTTGGCAGCCACCCCCCGCAAGCTGGTCGAGGCCTGGGAAGAAGTGTTTGATTTTGCCGGTGTCAAACTTGATCGACTCTCTCCTGCCCAGACCTGTCTGTTGGCCGGATTGGCGCCCGAATTGATGGGGCTGGAGGCGTCGGAACTTGTGGCGATTATTGATCCTGGAGAGGAGAGTTCCAGTCTGTTGCTGCTGAGGGGCAATGTACCTGTTTTCGAAAAGACTTTGCCGTCGGAACCTGAGCAAATGGCCGCCGAATTCGAGCGTTGCATAGCTTTTTACCGGCGTCAAGATCCTGCTTGTCGGGGCTTGAAGGTTTATCTCAGCCGCCCCTGGGACCACGCCGAGCTGCTCGTGCCCCCGGGTATCCCCACCCCCGTAGAGGCTTTCTGTGGCGAATATGGATCGGTGGTGCTTCAAGGTTTGGCCAGTCCTCTGGTGGCGGCATGAGCGGCATCCAGCTCGATTTTTTAAGGGAGAAGCGGGAGAAGGAGGGTTTGCCCTCGATGGCCGAGGTGCTGCCCTCCCGCGCGGCGCTGATCCGGCTTGGTTGCCTGATCGGCGGCTCGTTGCTGCTGGGGGTGTTGGGGTTGACAGGTGTGACCTGGTTGCGGCACGAAGCCAACAAAGGCAATGCCCAGAAGCTTGATGAGACCAAACGTCAACTCAAAATCGCCCGGCAAAGCTCCGAGGATCTCGAGACTCGTTTCAGCCAGGCCAATGGGGCCAATCGCAAGCGGGCGACCGATCTGGCCACGCTCAGGTCCAGCGCCGCCCTGTTGAGCGAGTTGCAGTTACGAACCCCTGAGAAGGTTCAGATTAAATCAGTGCAATTGAGCGACATGGCCCTGCAAGTCAAAGGGGTGGCGGTCGAGCCGATGGCCTTTGCGCGCATCAACGCTTTGCAGTTGTCGCTGCAGCAATCGCCCCTGCTGGCCAAGGACATCAGCCTCATCAAGGCGGAGCGGCTGCCACCGATCGCCAAGCCCCTGACGGCTGAAAAAGCAGCGAATCCTTTGGTTTTGTTCACGCCTACCAGCGTGTCTTTTGAGCTCAATGCCCCCTTGGCCACCCTGAAACCGAAACAGAGGGCGGCAGTGCTGCGGGTTCTTGGTGCGGAGGGTATGGCCGGCCGTTTGGAGCTGCTCGATCGCGAGGGGCTGTTGCAATGACCTTTTCGTTTCTTAAGAGTCAAGGAGGCGACTTAAGCGAACCGCCAGCCCTTTCAGAGCAGCTGCTGCGGCGGCTATGGCTGGGGCTGCCGATTGCCGCCTTTGGCCTGGTGGCCACCTTGCTGGCCGCTGGGGTGCTGTTGCCCCTAGTCATGAGCCTTAGCTCGGAGTTGGAGCGGGTCGAGCGGCTGCAGCGGCTCCAGGACCAGCTCACGGAGGTGAACACCAGCATCGCCCGCCGCCAGGCGGCCCTCAAGCAGGCCGATACCCAAACCAGCAAGCTGCGCACCCTGCTGGTCGGGGGGGGGGATCGGGGCACGGTGCTGGCCACCTTGGACAACGACGCCAAGGCCACGGGCGTGAGCCTGGCGCTCTACGAACAAAACGTCCTTGGGGTGGCTCCCGGTGCAGCGCCAGCCAAGCCGGGCACCCCTGCACCTGGGTCAAAACCAACCCTACCGGGTAGCCCCGCCGCCGCCGCCCCTGGTGCCGCCGCTGCCCCTGGAGCCGCCGCTGGCCCCGGGTTCGCCGCCGCCGATGGGGTGGTGGAAAACCCGCTATTGCTGTCGGTTCAAGGCAGCTTCCCCCAGATCCTGGCCTTTCTGCAACGGCTGGAGCGGTTGCAGGTGTTGGTCAAGCAGCAAGAATTGAGCTTGGTGAACTTGGCAATGGCGGAAAAGCCCGCTGGCGGCGCCCCCTCCCCTGAGGCGATTGCTTTGCAAGGGTCTTCGCCGATTTTGGTGATGAAGTTGTCGCTGGTGGTCTTTGATGCCCCCGGCGGCGCTGCCAGCGTGCCGGCCGGCGGGGCCACCACCTCGGGCCGCCCAGCTTCTGGCAGCCCCCCTGGCCCCCCTGGGCCTTCGGCCCCTGGGCCTTCGGCCCCTGGGCCCCCGGCCCCGGCGGCTGCCCCTGCTGCCGGATCCGCCCGTTGATCCGCGCTTCCCACCCCATGCCCCGTCTGCGTTGCCACCCCATGGATTACCGGTACCACACCGCCATTGCCCCCGGGGGAGCCAGCCAGGTCCGGCCTCGTCGGGCCCTCAGCCTGTCGCTTGCCGTTTTGGCGGCCACCGGTGGGGTGGGCTGCTGGGCTGTGGCGGCCCGCGCCCAGGAGGTTGGCCAAGCCCAGGGGGCTGCTGGGGTGCAGAAGGGCCAGGTGCTTGTTACGACCCAGCAGCTGAATCTGCGGGTGCGGCGCCAGAGCGATGGGGTCGAGGTGGTGATTGAGGGGGTCGGTTCGGCGCCGGAACTGCAGCAGACCACCCGGGGCACGGTGTGGCTGGGGCGGTTGCTCACCTCCCGCCCGGCGGCGCTGCCGGGCGGCGGCCAACGGCTATCGGTGCCGGAGGCCGGTTTCCAGAGCCTGTCTTTGGTGGGCGCCGGCCAGGTGTTTGAACTGCAGGTCACGCCGATTCCGGGCTATCCCCTGGGCCGGCCGGTGGTGAGCGCCGATGGCCGTGATTTGATTTTGAGTTTCGCCAGCAGCGGCCAGGCCAGCCAGCAGACGACCCGCCTGGATTTGCGCCGGCCCGGCCGGGTGAGCGAACCGACGGCCGCCTATGTGCCGCCGCTGCAACCGCGGGCGGTGGCGCCGCCGGTGGGGGACATGGCGGTGGGCACGATGCTGCTCACCAATAGCAGCTATCTGAATGTCAGCGGACCGCCGGTGACGATGACGCTGAGGAAGGCGCCGGCCAGAGATGTGCTGATGGCCCTGAGCCGGCTGGGGGGCTATGGGTTTGTGTTTGTCGAAGATTCGAACAAGGCAGATAATGCTGCTGGCACTAATGGATCTGCTTCGACATTGCCGATCTCGATTTCGTTTCGCAATGAAAACTACGGCCAAGCTGTTAATTCGGCCCTGTTAGCGGCGGGGCTGCAGGGTAAACGGCAGGGCAACACGATTCTGGCGGGGACCAATGTGATGGGCAAGAGTTTTGGGGCCCAGCTTTCCAAGGTGTATCGCCTCAACCAGGTGAACGCCAATTCGGCGGCCGATTATCTGGCCAATTTGGGGGCCCAGGTCACCAAGACGAACACGATTAACACGGCCATCACCGCAGGCGCCAATCCCAACACCACCGCTATTGGTGCCAGTAACTTGGCTACCACCACTTCCAGCCGCCAGACCAAGGTGGAGTCCTATTCGGCTGGAACCGGTCCCCTGCAGGGACTGATTGCTACCACCGATTCACGCCTCTCTACAATCACTTTGGTGGGTGAGCCGCGGCTTGTCACCGTGGCTGAAAGCTATCTGCGCCAGCTGGATCTACGCCAGCGCCAGGTGGCGCTTTCGGTGAAGATATTAGATATTACCTTGGGAAATAATGCCACTATTGATAATAGTTTTGCGTTTAAGTTTGGCAATAGTTTTATTATCAGTGAGTCTGGTCAGTTGTTAGCGCAATTCGGCAGAGATCAGCCCATTGCGGGTACTCCGCCTACTGGGTCTACTACTACCACTACGGTGAATACAAGTAATTCAGGTGACGACACATCCATTTCGAGTACGAACACAAGCAACGCTAGTGGTAATTCCTCTCTGTCGAGCCTTGGTTCAAGCAATTCGGGCTTTGATACTTCAAATTCAAACCAGAGCGGAAGCAATTCATCAGTTACATTAAGATCTAATGAGTTTTCCAATTTTTCCGATGCTCAGATCTCATCTATTGCTAACGAGTTAAATCTGGAGGTGCCTGGCCAATCCACTTATAATCCTGCGAATAGATCATTTACCTTTACTCCATCTATCGGAACTGGAACAGCGACTCTTTTGGACAGCATTGCATCTAACCTCCAGTCAACAATAACCAGGCTCACTGGCATAGATAGAAGTAATATAGATACAACAATCGTATCGAGATCGAACAGTTCATTTTTGAATGATCGTTCATCTGGCTCTAGAGCTAACAACTTTTTTTCTGGAAGTGAATCTTCTCGTTCAAATCCAAGCAATTCTTTTGCGGGAAACCGCTCTACGACTACTACAACATCAACAAATACTGTGCCTATTGGAGGTACGCCAGGTAAACCAGCTGATAATTTTGTGAACTTTTTAAATGCTCAAATTGTTTCTGCTTCTACAAAGGTGCTTGCAAGTCCCACCCTGATTCTCAGTGAAAATGCTGATGAACTACGCAAGGGTGAAGACACCCAGGGCATTAACATCGCCAATCTCTCCCGCGGCGGTTCTGGTGGTAGTGGGGGGGGTGGTGGCAGTTCCGACAACAATGCCAACATCGGCCGCACCAAGGCCAACGAGTCCTTTGTCACCGTCGGTGAGCAGGTGATCACTAATTTCGAAGTATCCACATCATCCAACTTTGGCAATGTTGTCACCTGCACGGCCGAACTTGGCATCGCCGGCCTCACTTTTGGCGCCCGCGTCTCCAAGATTGATGACAACGGTTTCGTTACTTTCTCGATGTCGCCGGCGATCACCGCCACCGTGCGCCAGCAGGAAGTGCCAGGTTGCGGCTTCGTCGATATCCTGGCGGTGCGCCGTCTCGACACCGGCAGTGCTCGGGTGCGCGATGGCCAGACATTGATAATGACCGGGGTGATTTCCGATGCCGACCGCCAGGAAGTAACCAAATGGCCGATCCTCGGCGATGTACCGGTCATCGGCCAGTTCTTCCGCAACAGCAACAACATCCGCGCCAAGCGCGAGCTGGTGATTCTGGTGACGCCGCGCATCATCAATGACAACGAAGGCGGCACTTTCGGTTACGGCTACCAGCCCGGTACTAGCGACAGCCGTCGCCTCCTCACCGATCCCAACTCGCCGCTGCGATCACAACCCTGACAGGGTTTTCATCGCCAACGGCGCCAGCATCTGCACAACGCCCATCCCCGCGTTCAGCAACTGACTGCCCAGGCCGTTGCCGCCGGGCGTTTTTTTGGCCGGGGCCTCCAGTTGGTTGGCGGCGGCCGTCATTTGGGTGGCCGCCGCACTATCGCCGGCCTGTTGATAAAGCCCAGCCGCCCAGCGCAGGTCTTTGGCGGCCAGCTCGGTGTTGCCCTGCTCGGTGCGGCAGATGCCCCGCGCCACCCAGGTGATCGCCGCCTCTGGTTGCTGGCGAAGCGCATCACCAAACAGCACTTCGGCCTCCCGGAAGCGGCCGGCTTCAGCCGCTGCC
>JBIIRU010000121.1:0-7580 GCA_044341355.1 Cyanobium sp.
CTGGAGTCGGTCGAAGGCGGTGAGCGGCTTGGCCGCTGGAGCTTTGTGGTCTGCGACCCCCTCTGGACCCTCACCTGGCGGGGTGAGCGGGGCGAACGCCGCTGGCGCGATGGGGGCCAGGAGCTGCTGGCGGGTAATCCCTTCAGCTGGCTGCGCGAACAGCTGGCTGACCTCAAGCCAGCCCCGGTCCCGGGGCTGCCCCCGGTGGGCCAGTTGTTTGGCATGTGGGGTTATGAGCTGATCCGCTGGATCGAGCCCAGCGTGCCGGTGCACCCCACGGCGGCCGGGGATCCACCAGATGGCTGCTGGATGTTGGCGGACAGCATGTTGGTGTTCGACCAGGTCAAACGCCAGATCACGGCCGTGGCCTACGCCGATCTCAGCCACAACGCCGACCCCCAACGGTCCTGGCAACAGGCTGCCGAGCGCATTGCCCGCCTCGAAGACCGCATGCATGGCCCCCTGCCCGCCCACGCCATTCCCCTCGACTGGCGGGAGGAGCACGGACTGGATCTGACAACCACTTTGGCGACCCGCAGCAATTACAGCCAGCCGAGCTTTGAGGCGGCGGTCCAGACGGGCCGGGAACACATCGCCGCCGGCGACGTGTTCCAGCTGGTGCTGAGCCAGCGGCTGGAAACCAGGGTGCGTCGAGATCCCTTCGACCTATACCGCAGCCTGCGGATGGTGAATCCCTCTCCGTACATGGCCTTCTTCAACTTCGGGGATTGGTATCTGATTGGCTCCAGCCCCGAGGTGATGGTGCAGGCCGAACCCCTGGGCGGTGAGGTGGTGCGGGCCTCCCTGCGGCCGATCGCCGGCACCCGCCCCCGGGGGGCCAACCCCGCCGATGATGCCAGCCTGGAGCAAGAATTGCTCGCCGATCCCAAGGAACGGGCCGAACACGTCATGCTGGTGGATCTGGGCCGCAACGACCTGGGTCGGGTCTGTCAACCGGGATCGGTGCGGGTCGAAGAGCTGATGGTGATCGAGCGTTACTCCCACGTCATGCACATCGTCAGCCAGGTGGAGGGCCTGTTGTCCAATGGCTACGACATCTGGGATTTGCTGATGGCCTGCTTTCCAGCCGGTACCGTCAGCGGCGCCCCCAAAATTCGGGCCATGCAATTGATTCATGACCTCGAACCCCAGGCCCGTGGCCCCTACTCCGGGGTTTACGGGGCCGTGGACCTAGGTGGTGCCCTCAATACGGCCATCACCATCCGAACCATGGTGGTTCTGCCCGCTGGTAACGGTGATTGGCGGGTGCTGGTCCAGGCCGGGGCGGGCATTGTGGCCGATTCCGATCCGGCCAGCGAGTTCGAGGAAACCCTTAACAAGGCCCGCGGCATGCTCAAGGCCATCGCTTGCCTGGACCGCACTGGTGAGGCAGCAGCGTGAGCGGCCCCCTTTTGCTCAAGGGCTTCGAGGTGGAGATGTACACCGGTTGGCCGGACGGCACGGTGGTTGGTTGTGCCGCCGAGGCCGCCGGGTCCCTGCCGGGATTCGTCACCGAACCCGACAATCGCAATCTGGAGTACACCACGGTCCCGGAAGCCAACTACGGGCGCCAACTTCAACTGCTCTTGGAACCGAGAAGCCAACTGCGCCAATGGCTCCAGCCTCGCGGCCTAACCATTCTGCCCGGCAGCACGCTGAGCCTGGGCGACACCGGCCAGTTCGTGCGATCCGACCCCAGCAACGACTATCACGCCATCATCGAGCGGACCTATGGCACCCGGGTGGTGACCGCCAGCGTGCACATCAACCTGGGCCTGGACAACACCCACCAGATTTTCACGGCGTTGCGGCTGCTGCGCTGCGAGGGCGCCCTGCTGCTGGCCCTCAGTTGCAGTTCCCCCTTCCTGGACGGTGCGGTGACGGGAGCCCAGTCCCAACGCTGGTTGCAGTTTCCGCTGACGCCGCCCCAGGTGCCCTTGTTTCAAAGCCACGCCCACTATGTGGCATGGATGGGGGAGCAACTGGCCGCAGGGGCCATGCACAACGTCCGCCATCTCTGGACCTCGGTGCGACCCAATGGCGATAACCGTCCCCATGATCTCAACCGGGTCGAGATCCGCATCTGTGACCTGATCAGCGATGCCCGCGTGCTCTGCGCCATCACCGCCTGGGCCGAGCTGAGGGTGCTGCAGTTGCTCCAGGACGAAGACCGGCTTGATCCCCTGCGGGCCAGCCGCTTCACGGCCCCGGAGCTGGCCCTATTGGCCGATGCCAACGACCGGGCCGTCGCCCGAGACGGACTGGACGCGGTGCTGCGCCACTGGCGCGACGGCCGACCGATCAGGGCCAGGGATTGGATCGAAACCGAACTGGTCGCGATGGCCCCCCTGGCCGCCAACCTGCAGCTTGACAGCGTGCTCGCCCCCTTGACGGCCGTGCTGCGGGACGGCAATGAGGCCAGCCGCTGGCTGGCGCGGCAGCGCCAGGGGGAGAGCATCCGCGCCATCATTAGCAGCGAAGCCAGGGCCATGGAAAAGCGGGACATCGCCCAGCTGGCCAGCGTCGCGACAGACCGAACACCCCTTTTGGGATGATCATGGCTCCCTCCTCCGCCTCGCCGACACCCATGAGGGAGTCAGCCGCCACGGGCCCAGCGCCCCTTGCCATCGCTGCCCAACCAGGGGCGACGGGGGTGATTCGGGTGCTGGGTGAACGCCTCGAACTGGTCGAGGACCTCTGGCTCACCATCCTGCGCAGCGAATGCGGTCCCCAGCAGCTCGAAAGGTTGCTGCGTCTCAAGGAGCTCGTCGGCCCCCTGCATCCGGCGGAGACGGCAGCTGGGGACAGCGACACTCCCAGCAGCAAGAGTGAGCAAATCGTGGCGGTGATCCAGGCGATGGATCTGGCCGACGGCATCGCCGCGGCCCGCGCCTTCTCTCTGTATTTCCAACTGATCAACATCCTCGAACAGCACATCGAGGAAGACAGCTATTTAGAAAGCCTGCGCAGCGCCCCTGCCCCCGCCAGCAGCGATCCCTTCCTGCCGCCCCTGGCTGCCCAGAGTTCCCCGGCCACGTTTCGCCAACTGTTTGAGCGACTGCGGGCCCTCAATGTGCCTCCAGCCCAGCTGGAAAACTTGCTGCGGCAGCTCGACATCCGTCTGGTGTTCACGGCCCACCCCACCGAGATCGTGCGTCACACCGTGCGCTATAAGCAGCGGCGGGTGGCCGCCCTGATCCAGAAGCTGCAACTGGACAGCCCGTTGGGAGCCGATGAACAGCAGCGACTGCGCTCGCAACTGGAGGAGGAGATCCGACTCTGGTGGCGCACTGACGAACTGCACCAGTTCAAGCCCTCCGTGCTTGATGAGGTGGATTATGCCCTGCACTACTTCCAGCAGGTGCTCTTCGATGCCATGCCGCAATTGCAGACCCGGCTGCGCATGGCCCTGGCCGCCAGTTATCCCGATGTGACACCGCCGCGCGAAAGTTTCTGCACCTTTGGTTCCTGGGTGGGGGCAGATCGCGATGGCAACCCCTCCGTGACACCGGAGATCACCTGGCGGGCAGCTTGCTATCAACGCCAGCTAATGCTGGATCGCTACACCAAAGAGGTGTCCGAACTGCGCGATCAGCTAAGTATCTCCATGCAGTGGAGCCAGGTGGGACCGGCGCTGCTGGAGTCCCTGGAGATGGACCGACTTCGCTTCCCTGAAATCTACGAAGAACGGGCTGCCCGTTATCGCCTTGAGCCCTATCGGCTCAAACTCAGCTACATGCTCGAACGGCTCGAACTCAGCCAGGAGCGCAACCGCCAGCTATCTCGCAGTGGCTGGGAATTTCCGGGCGATGGCCACAGCGGTGTCAGCACGGCCCTTGGCAGCATTGCCCCCGCCAATTCCTGGTCCCAAGAACTCCATTACGGCTCGGAGGACGACTTTCGGGCCGACCTTGAACTGATTCGCGACAGCCTCCATGTCACGGGACTGCACTGTGAAGCCCTCGAAGATCTGCTCAGCCAGGTCCATATCTTTGCCTTCAGCCTGGCCAGTCTGGATATCCGCCAGGAAAGCACCCGTCACAGTGATGCAATTGACGAGCTGACCCGCTATCTGCAGCTACCCAAGCCCTATGGCGACATGGGAGAAGACGAGCGGGTGACTTGGCTGCTGGCCGAACTGCAGACCAGGCGCCCCCTGATTCCTCCAGCGGCCCGCTGGAGCGAAAGCACGGCTGAAACTATCGCCGTGTTCCGGATGTTGCAGCGTTTGCAACAGGAATTCGGCAGCCGCATCTGCAGGACCTACGTGATTTCCATGAGTCACACGGTGTCCGATCTGCTGGAGGTGTTGCTGCTGGCCAAGGAGGCCGGTCTGGTGGATCCCCAGAGGCCCCGTTCCAGCCTGCTGGTGATTCCGCTCTTCGAAACCGTGGAGGACCTGCAGCGGGCCCCCGAAGTGATGGGGCGCCTGTTTCAAGAACCTTTTTACCGCAAATTACTGGAAGATGAAGGCGGCCAGCCTCTGCAGGAGGTGATGCTGGGTTACTCCGACAGCAACAAGGACTCGGGCTTTCTCGCCAGCAACTGGGAAATCCACCGCGCCCAGATTGCCTTGCAACAGCTCTCCAACCAGCACGATGTGGCCCTGCGTCTCTTCCATGGCCGCGGTGGCTCGGTGGGACGCGGTGGCGGCCCCGCCTACCAGGCCATCCTGGCCCAGCCCAGTGGCACCGTGCAGGGGCGGATCAAGATCACCGAACAGGGGGAGGTGCTGGCCTCCAAATACTCCTTGCCGGAGCTGGCCCTTTACAACTTGGAAACGGTGACCACGGCGGTGCTGCAGAACAGCATGATCACCACACCTTTGGATGCCACTCCGAACTGGAACGCCTTGATGGAGCGGCTGGCCCAGCGCTCCCGCAACCATTATCGGGCCCTCGTCTACGACAACCCGGATCTGGTGGCCTTCTTCCAGCAGGTCACCCCGATCGAGGAAATCAGCAAACTGGAGATTTCCAGCCGGCCGGCTCGGCGTAAGAGTGGCGCCCGCGACCTATCCAGCCTGCGGGCCATTCCCTGGGTGTTCGGTTGGACCCAAAGCCGTTTCCTGCTGCCCAGCTGGTATGGGGTGGGCCATTCCCTGCAGGCCGAGTTGGATGCGGATCCCGAACAAATGGACCTGCTGCAGTTGCTCTACCAACGCTGGCCTTTCTTTCGCATGCTTATTTCCAAGGTGGAAATGACCCTTTCGAAGGTGGATCTCGACCTGGCCCAGCACTACGTGCGCAGCCTCGGCAGGGAGGAGAACCGGGAGGCCTTCGAGCTGATCTTTGCTGCCATTGCCAGCGAATTCACCCTCACCCGCGATCTGGTGTTGCGCATCAGCCACCACACCCGGCTTTTAGACGGCGATCCTGCCCTGCAGCTCTCGGTCGATCTGCGCAACCGCACCATTGTGCCCCTGGGCTTCCTGCAAGTGGCTCTGCTGCGGCGCCTGCGCAATCAGAACCGCCAACCCCCCATGAGTGAGGGCCAGGAGTCCGGCGGCGGCCCTGATCGCAACTACAGCCGCATCGAACTGCTGCGTGGTGCCCTGCTCACCATCAATGGCATCGCGGCTGGCATGCGCAACACGGGATGACGCCCGAATCCCTCTTGATTCCTTTCCGTACTAGCTCCCCATCCCTGCCGCGCCTGCCCCAGGGCTACGCCATCGTTTCCGTACCTGACCTAACCAGTGCGGATCTCAACTACCTGCTGGGCGCCTGCGGCGAACTCCCCCGTACAGCAACCATTTGGCAGCGGGTCCTGGAACGCAGCGCCTGGCATCTCGGTGTCCACAATGCCAACGGCCAGTGGGTGGGCTTCATCCGCGCCACCACGGACCAGGCGCTCAACGCCAACCTCTGGGACCTGCTTACCGATCCGGCCGAAACCCTGCGGGAAGAGGTCTTGCAGGCCCTGGTCCACACCGCCCTGTCCCGCTTGCGACGGGAGGTGGGTGGTTGCAGCATCTCCCTGGCGGCTCCGCCAGAAGCCCTGGCGGCTTTGCGTAGCGCCGGTTTCGTCATTGACCCAGGTGGCATTCGCGCCATGGGTCTCAAGCTGGCCGAGGACCGGGGCTGAGGGGAACTGAAATGAAAAGAAAAAAATCCTCCCCGTTCCGGCGGAGAGGACCAAAAACGAGCATGGAGGGATTCGAACCCCCGACCCTCAGAACCGGAATCTGATGCTCTATCCAGCTGAGCTACATGCCCAAAACAGGCCTGGAAGCGACCAAAACACCCTTGGAGGGGTGCTGATGCTTTCATCGCCACCCCTGGAAGGGTGCGGCTGACCGGTGAAAGTATTTTAACCGCTGGCCGCTTCCTCCCCATGCGGCTGCAACGTTTGGAACTGCGGGAGTTCCGCAACTTCCCGGCCCTCGACCTCGATCTGGTGGCCCCCCGGCTGCTGGTGATCGGGGCCAATGGTCAGGGCAAATCCAATCTGCTCGAAAGCGTCGAACTGCTCACCAGCCTGCGTTCGCACCGCAGCGCCAGTGATCGCGACCTGATCCGCGAGGGGGAATCCTGCAGCCGGCTGCAGGCCCTGACCGCAGCCGGCGACAGCCTCGAACTGCGCTTGCGCCGCAGCGGCGGGCGCCAGGCCCTGCGCAACGGCAAAACCCTGGAGCGGCAGATCGACCTGGTCGGTCCCCTGCGCTGCGTTGGTTTCAGCAGCCTTGATCTGGAGCTGGTGCGCGGTGAACCCTCCCTGCGGCGCCATTGGCTGGACCGGGTGGTGTTGCAACTCGAGCCTGTGTACGGCGCCTTGCTGAGCCGCTATGGCCGCCTGCTGCGGCAGCGCAGCCAGCTGCTCCGCCGCCGCTCCCCCCTGGTCCAGCAGCAGGCGCTGCTCGATGTCTTCGACGAGCAGATGGCCGTGGTGGGCACCCGCCTGCATCGCCGCCGGCAGCGGGCCCTGCGGCGCCTTGAACCCCTGGCGGTGCGGTGGCAGGGGCGGCTGGGGGGCGAGCTCGAACCCCTGACTTGCCACTACCGCAGCGGCACCCGCATGGAGCCAGGGGCCCTGGAGCTGGATGCCGAAGAACCATGGCGGCTGGCCCTGCTGCGCCAGCTCCAGGACCAACGCCCTGAGGAAGCCCGCCTGGGGCAGTGCCTAGTCGGGCCCCACCGCGATGAAATCGAACTGCTTTTGGGGGACAAGACTGCCCGCCGCCATGGTTCGGCCGGCCAGCAACGCACCTTGGTGTTGGCCCTGAAACTGGCGGAACTGGATCTGGTGCGGCAGGTGGTTGGCGCCCCACCCCTGCTGCTGCTGGATGATGTGCTGGCGGAGCTGGATCCGCAGCGCCAGAGGCTGCTGCTGGCGGCGGTGGGGGAAGACCACCAATGCCTGGTCAGTGCCACCCATCTGGAGGCCTTTGCCGCTGGCTGGCGGGATACGGCCCAGGTGGTGCGCCTGCAGGCAGGCAGGCTCGAAACCGAGACCTAGGGAAACCGCACCTGTTCAAGCTGCACCTTTGCCCTATGGTGAGCGAAGTCCGATTCGATTCGATGAACCAGGGCCTGTCCTGCCTCCACCCGAACCCGGGATGGAAGCCAGCCTTCTCCGCC
>JBIIRU010000122.1:0-7568 GCA_044341355.1 Cyanobium sp.
GCCTGCAGGGCCAGCGCATCGTCGTGGCTGGCGCTGAGGCAGGGCAGCCCCAGGGCGAGACAGTTGCCAAAAAAGATCTCGGCGAAGCTTTCGCCAATCAGGGCCCGGATCCCCCAACGCATCAACGCCTGGGGAGCGTGTTCGCGGCTGGAGCCGCAACCGAAATTGCGGTTGACCACCAGCAGCGTGGCGCCCTGAAAGCTGTCCTGATCGAAGGGATGCTGGCCGGGCCGCTCGAGGCGGTCATCGGCGAAGGCACCGGCCGCCAGGCCGTCAAAGCTGACGCACTTGAGGAAGCGGGCCGGGATGATGCGATCGGTGTCGATGTCATCGCCCCGCAGGGCCACGGCCCGGCCCGTCCATTGGGCGATCGGGCCGCTGGGGAAGGGATGGCTCATCGGATCGGGACGCTGGTGGGGTCGAGCTGGGGGGCGGCGGGATCGGCGGCGGGTTCGGTCCGCAGCAAGGGACGCACGTCGGTAACGCAGCCGTTGATGGCGGCGGCGGCCACCATGGCGGGGCTCATCAGCAACGTGCGACCACTGGCCGAACCCTGGCGGCCCTTGAAGTTGCGGTTGGAGGAGCTGGCGCTGATCTGGCGGCCTTCAAGGCGGTCGGGATTCATGGCCAGACACATCGAGCAGCCCGGCTCGCGCCACTCAAAGCCGGCGGCGCGAAAGACGCCATCGAGGCCCTCGGCGGCGGCGGCGGCGGCCACCTGCTCGCTGCCCGGCACCACAAACGCCTTGATGCCGGGCGCCACCTGGCGACCTCGGGCGATGGACGCGGCGGCCCGCAGGTCGCTGAGGCGACCGTTGGTGCAACTGCCGATGAAGCAGACATCGACTGGCAGGCCGGCGATCGGGGCGCCGGGGGCCAGGTCCATGTAGCGGTAGGCCTCCTGGGCCAGGGGACGTTCATCGGGGTCCAGCTGGTCGGCGGTGGGCACGGTTTCGTCGACGCCGATGCCCTGGCCGGGGGTGATGCCCCAGGTGATCGTCGGGGCAATCGAGGCGGCGTCGAACACCACCTCGTCATCAAAAACGGCGTCGGGACCACTGGCCAAGAAGGACCACCAGGCCAATGCCCGCTCCCAGGCGTCTGCAGCCGGGGCGTGGGGCCGACCCTGGAGGTAGGCGAAGGTGACCGCATCCGGGTTGACGTAACCGCAGCGGGCGCCGCCCTCGATGGCCATGTTGCACAGGGTCATGCGCTCTTCCATCGAGAGGGAGTCGATGGCTGGTCCAGCGAATTCGTAGGCGTAGCCGACGCCGCCCTTGACCCCCAGCACCCGGATGATGTGCAGGATCAAGTCCTTGGCATAGACGCCATCCTGGAGACGGCCGTTCACCCAAATGCGCCGCACCTTGAGCTTGTTCATCGCCAGGCTCTGGCTGGCCAATACATCACGCACCTGGCTGGTGCCGATGCCGAAGGCGATGGCGCCGAAGGCGCCGTGGGTGGAGGTATGGGAATCACCGCAGGCGACGGTCATGCCCGGTTGGGTGAGGCCCAGTTCGGGGGCGATGACATGGACGATGCCCTGGCGGCCGCTGCCGATGCCATGCAGGCGAATGCCGTACTGGGTGCAGTTGGCCTCCAGGGTGGCCAGCATTTCCTCGGCCAACGGATCAGCAAACGGCCGCGCCTGGGAGGTGGTGGGCACGATGTGATCGACCGTGGCCACGGTGCGTTCCGGGTGGCGCACGCTCAGCCCCAGGTCCCGCAGGGCCGTGAAAGCCTGGGGACTGGTGACCTCATGGATCAGGTGCAGGCCAATGAACAGCTGGGTGGCGCCCCCGGGCAGCTCGGCAACCCGATGCAGATCCCAGACCTTGTCGTAAAGGGTGCCGGCGCTCAAAGCCTTTCCAGCCAACAAGGATCCAGCCTAGGGGCTGGCGGGGTGGGGGGCCTTGGGGGGGGTAGCTGGGGCCGAGCCAAGAGAATCTGGATTAGTCGCAATACCAATAGGCCAACTGCGGGATGCAGGAAGTGTTGGCGGCGTGAAGGGCCTCTGGGCAGTACTCGCGCCGCGAGCTGCTGCAGGGGCCGATCAGACTGTTCCCTCCGAGATGGGGATCAAACCGCTGGCCTGGATGGCCCGGTCATGGGTGGCGAGGGACAATCCATGGCACTGGGCGGTCGCCACGATCAACCGATCTGCAGGGTCGGCGTGGAAGCTTTGCGGCAACTGATCAAGCGTCAGCACCACATCCACATCCAGCGGCAGTAGCGCAACGACACCAGGGTCGGAAGCCTGGCGCAGCCAGGACGAGAAGGGCCGATCCAGCGAAAGACGCCCCTTGCTGTGCAACATCTGCGCTTCCCAGAGGCTCATGGCCGAGAGATAACAGCCACCGCCTTCCGCCAGCCGGTCCAAGGCGCGCCGGTGGGCGATGGAGAGGCGCTCGCAGCCCAACAACCACCAGATCCAGATATGGGTGTCGAGCAGAACCTTCACCGCAGGGCATCAAAAGCCTGGGCGTCGAGCACGGAATCTTCCGGTTCCATTGCCAACACTCCGGATCCCCGCAGCTTCTCCCAGGGCCGCTGGCTTGGCGAAGACCCGGCGTTGGGGGAGTTGAGCCTTGCCACGGTCTTGCCATGGCGCGTGATCTCCACCACCTCGCCGCCATTTTCGACCTGGCGGATCAACTCCAGGCATTGGGCACGGAAGCGGGTCACTGGAATGTCCATTAAGCCATCTTAATGGACAGTTTTGCTTGCCAGCCCCATCCCCAGCCTCGATGTACTGCCGATCATCCAGGCCACCATGGACTTGATCGGGTGGTGCTTTTCCCCAGCAGCCTGGGCAGCGTCTCGGGCAGATCGGGGATCTGCAGGGATGGCATGGCCTAGCTGATCCATACCGATCGAGCACCATCTGGCCGGCGGCGGCGGCTTGGCTTAGGAGGTACGTAAAGCGATACCCCCCTCAGACGCACCTCCACTACACCATATGTGGTGTGCCCCCTAAGGGCAAAACGATGCACCGCCCAGCAGAACCATCGGCATCAGAGCACTATTTCTTGCAGCATTAAGCTCACGAAAGCCCCAACGGCCCTGTTTCGCCCGCCATGGCCAGCCCCCGCGCGACGCAGCGCCAGCAAACTGCCGAACCCTGGCGCATCCTGCGCTGGCGCAGTCGCCACTGGGCCCACCGCGAACAACTTGCTGAGGGGGTGGCGCTGACCATGCTGCGCATCCCGGCCGGCAGTTTTGAGCTGGGGGCACAGGAGACGGAGGCTGGAAGCTTGGAACAAGAGCGGCCCGTGCAGCGGGTGACGCTCGGGGAATTTCTGCTGGCGCAAACCACGATCACCCAGGCCCAATGGCGGGCGGTGGCGCAATGGCAGCGACTGGAGCAAGAGGATCGGGAGCTTTGGCCTGATTCGCTGGAATCCGACCCAGTGGCGGAGTTGAAAGATCCTGCGGGGTTTCAGGGTGAACAGCGCCCGGTGGTGAATGTGAGTTGGCGCGATGCGATGGCCTTTTGCCAACGACTGCGTCTACGCACCGGCAAGAATTACACCCTGCCCAGCGAGGCCCAGTGGGAATACGCCTGCCGGGCGGGCACCACGACACCGTTCCATTGGGGCGCCACAATCAGCACGAAGCTGTCGAATTACGATGGTAGAAAAGTGTATGGGGATGGCGAGAAGGGAGAGTATCGGCGGCAAACGATGGATGTTGCCAGCTTCCCCGCCAATCCCTGGGGATTGCATGATATGCATGGCAATGTATGGGAATGGTGTGCAGATCATTGGCACAACAATTACCAAGAAGCAACAAACCATGGGCGTGCTTGGATTAATGAAGAAGCTAAATACAATGATGAAAAAATTAGTTATAGGCTGCTACGCGGCGGGTCGTGGAACGACCGCCCCGCGATCTGCCGTTCGGCCTACCGCGTCACTCCCCCCCCGGACGAACGCTACCCCGTCATCGGTTTCCGCGTCTGTTGCCTCCCCCACGACTAATTCTTTACACTTTAACTCTTTAGCTCTTTACACTTGGCTGTTCTGTTTACAGGAATCTCGGCGGCAAAATAGAGATCAAACAATATGGCTATTGCCATGGCGCCTCAGGCGCCTCAGCTGCCTCAATTTTTGGCAATTGGGACTGTCGCAGGGGCGGCATGCGGCCATGCTCCAGTTTCCAGAGTATGTATCTCTTGCTGGGAAGGAATTCTGGACCCCTACTAGAGAGGCCAGATGCTGTTATCGCCTTGGCTGCACGCAAGCCGAGCGACTTGGTGCCCACCTGGGTTCGTTTGGCGGACCGGCCATGCCGTAAACCACAGCAGATGGCCTTAAGATCGGGCAACCAGCTACCGGAACCGCTGAAACCGCCCATGCCTGATCAGCCACACCGGTCACCTGGGCGCTCCAGTGCTTCACCCCAGAAGCTCGGAGCCAGAAGCGACCAGATAAGCGTTGCAAGAAGCAGCCGTGCGTGTTCAGGGGTGGTTAAGGGATGAGAGATCATGTGTTTATAAGCTATAGTCATGCAGATGAGAAGTGGCTCACGATGCTGCTAAAGCAGCTTAAGCCTCTTGAAAATAAGGGACCTGACTTTTGGAGCGACAGAGATATCAATCCAGGCCAGGAATGGCCGGTTGAGATTGACCACTTTCTCAATAGAGCCAAGGTGGCTGTACTGCTGGTCAGTGCCAACTTTCTCAATTCCGACTTTATTCGGGAGCAAGAGCTACCGCGTTTGCTTGAAGCCGCGCATCTTGGTCAAGTAACCATTTTTCCAGTCTTAATTTCTGATTGTCTTTGGGACGAAACTGATATTGGCAAATATCAATCGCCAATCAATCCCAAGCAGCCGCTCAACTCGCTTGTAGTGCACAAACGAGAACAAGCTCTCGTAAAGATTGCCCGTGCGATTAATGCTGCCTGGGAGAAACCCTTTTGGAGCCTGTCACTGCCAGAAGATGGGGAATCCAGAGCTGCTTTGGAAGCGTTTCGACTGCTGGCCGAACAACACGACGCGATGACCGCCGACCGCGTAGATGCCTGTTTTCGCCGTGCCGTGCTCGAAAGTAATCCGCAGGCTTCTCGGCTGCAGGATGTGTTCCCCCAGTTAAACACTGCCCAGTCCCTGGGCTGGCCCCAGTTGACGGCCTTCTTCGATGACAGAGACAGGCCAGCGGCAACGCTGGTTCAGGCTCTGGAAAGGCAGCTGAACGCCACCAATTTCCAAGCTCAGACTTCATTGGATGCAGTTTCTTATATCGCCTTGGTGCTGGAAAGGCACCGTTCGTGGACGCAAAACAGCCGCTACTATACCTGGAGTACATTTATTTCAGATGAGGGGAGTAACACCTACCGCAAGCTCAATCATTTGGAGGGTTTGGATCTCTTCCGCAATCAGGTGGTCTTCGATAAACCGCTTGAGAATGAAACAGCCATAGCCACCATCCTGGCAGAGCTGCTCAGCTGGGCCAAGCACAACACAACATTGCCGGTGCTCGAGATCTTTGCTCCCACGGAGTTGCTGGATGCACCCTGGGCAGAACTGGTCGTGGAACAACGCGGCAGCTTGACCATTACCTTACTGCAATCCATTCCTTTTGTTCTACGTCCGGGGGATCGCTTGCTGGGTTTTTGCAATTCCAATCGTCCGCGCTTGCTACAGAAGTACCAGAAGCTTATCGATGGACATGCAAAATGGTGCTCCGGTAATCTTGCCGCTGATCCGTATCACCTTCTCGTTACACTGGTTGAAGAGGATCAGGCTGCCGGCATCAAGCGGCTGAAGCCGTTCCCGCTGGATCAGACCAAACGCCATAGCTGGTTTGAGGGCTTGGTTGAATCCATGGTGCCGGTTGCAATTTGGTATCACCATGGTGCCAAGGTCAGCGCTGCCAAGGGGATTGCCCATCTGCAGCGCTACGAGATGCTTTCTGGCCATCAACATGGTGATCCAATCTGCTCAAGTTGTGTTCGCTATGATGAAGTAGCTCGACAGCGCAAGAAGTTCTTCAATGATGCTGCCGCGAAGCATCTCGTGCTGATGCTGGATCACTGGCAACGCATCCCTATGATCACCCCCCAGGCCCGCGGGGCCACCCGTGCCATCGCCCCCTCCCCGTTATGACCAGCACGCCGATCAACTGGGATCTGTTCAAGAACTCCGGTTCGCAATTGGATCCAGCCACGACCTGGCCAAAACCGCCTCCCTGGCGTGACTGGCATCGCCAGGAACAGGAGACTGATGTGAACAACTCTGCGGATGAGGAGTATTGGCAACAGGTTGAAAAGTTGCCAGAACAGCAGGAGAGAACCCGCCGCCGCGGCGAAGTACTCCAGCTGCCCAGGGATGAGTCAAACCAGCTCACCGACGATGCAGAACGGGTGCGGCTGGCGGTGAATGCAGCCATCCATCTGCGCCGTCCGTTGCTCATCACCGGCACGCCGGGGTCTGGCAAAACCAGCCTGGCCCATGCGATCGCCTGGGAGTTGCGGCTTGGGCCGGTGTTGCATTGGCCAATCACACCCCGCAGCCGCCTGATTGAGGATGGCTTGTATCTCTACGATGCCTTGGGCCGCCTGCATGATTCCCAATTTGCCGCCACGTCCGATGGAGATAAGGGCAAGCAGTCACCCGATGATTTCCCAGTTGCTGATTACATCACCTTGGGGCCGGTGGGCACCGCTTTTCTTCCCTTCCAGCGGCCCAGGGTGTTGTTAATCGACGAGCTGGATAAAGCCGATCTGCAGCTGCCCAACGAGCTGCTCAATTTGTTCGAAGAGGGAGAATACGAGATCCCCCAGTTGATTCGAGAAGCCAAGCGGCGCGCAAACAGCAATTCAACCCCTGTACGTACTCACGATGCGGGTGCTATGGCGCAGATCCCCACAGGCAGGGTGCGCTGTAATGAATTCCCGATTGTGGTGATGACCAGCAACCGCGAACGGGATTTCCCAGCAGCCTTCCACCGCCGTTGCATCCGCGTGGACATGCCCGCGCCAACAGACCAGGCAGCCTTCCAGTCGCTCGTGCGCAAACACTTCGAGCAGCAAAATCGCGGCAAATTGGCAGATAAGAAAAATGTGCTTGAGGAAATTGTAACCTTTTTGAAGACAACCAAGCAGGAAGACCGTGCCACGGATCAGCTACTCAATGTTCTCCATCTCCTGACCCAAGCTAACTCAGTAGGACCAACAAAAGAACAGATCGAAACGCTGCGCGCGGTGCTCTACAAGGGCCTGCGGGCCCGCGATGGCAGCCCGGAGGGTCGCTGAGATTCTTGGCAACAGCAGACTTCCTAACGACGCTGATCGAGGGCCTCAATGCTGAAGCTCCCCATTCCCTTTCGCCCAGGGAAATCGCCGACATTCTTTGGTTGACTCAATCACCATTACGGCCCACTTCTGAGCATCCAGTCAGATCTTCAGTGGTTGATCCCAGCGATGCAAAGTCGGAATTTGAGTTGCCAGATTTAAGCAAACAAAACAAACCTGTTCTTCCCAGCCTCAGCCAGCCTCCCCTTAGTTCTCTGCCTCCGGAAGAAGATCCGCTGGTTCCCTTCTTTCCGCCAGCACCAGCCCAATCCC
>JBIIRU010000123.1:0-7564 GCA_044341355.1 Cyanobium sp.
CCCCAGGCATGTTTGAAGACCTCAAGGAATACCTCAACTGGAACAGCAGCCGCAGCGATCTCAGTGAAAAAGCAAAGCGTGGGCCTGTCATTGGCCTGGTGCTGCAACGCAGCCACATCGTCACCGGTGATGAAGCCCATTATGTGGCAGTGATTCAAGAATTGGAATATCGCGGCGCCACGGTAATTCCGGTGTTTTGCGGGGGCCTGGATTTCAGCAAGCCGGTCAACGCCTTCTTTTATGACCCTCTCAATCCCGAAACCCCTTTAGTGGATGGGGTTGTCAGCCTCACGGGGTTTGCCCTGGTGGGGGGGCCAGCCCGCCAGGACCACCCTAAAGCGATCGAAGCCCTCAGCCGGCTCAACAGGCCGTACATGGTCGCCCTGCCCCTGGTCTTTCAGACCACTCAGGAGTGGGAAGAGAGCGACCTGGGATTACATCCGGTGCAAGTCGCCCTGCAAATCGCCATTCCCGAGCTGGACGGTGCGATCGAACCAATCGTGCTCTCGGGCCGCGATGACGCCACCGGCAAAGCCCACACCCTCCAAGATCGGGTCGAAGCGATCGCCGAGCGCTCAATTCGCTGGGCTTCGCTGCGCATCAAACCCCGCGCTGCCAAAAAGTTGGCGATCACAGTATTTAGCTTCCCTCCAGATAAGGGGAACGTTGGAACCGCCGCTTACCTTGATGTCTTTGGTTCGATCTACCGGGTTCTTGACGAAATGAAGGCCAAGGGCTACGACATCCAGGACATGCCCCGCAGCCCCAAGGCCTTGATGGATGCGGTGCTCCAGGATCCGGAAGCCCTGGCAGGGGCGCCGGAACTAGCCATCGCCCATCGCATGAGTGTGGCCGAGTACGAGCGGCTGACTCCCTATTCAAGACGTCTTGAAGAGAACTGGGGCAAGCCCCCAGGCAATCTCAACTCCGACGGTACCAACCTTTTGATCTACGGACGCCACTTCGGCAACGTTTTTGTCGGCGTCCAACCCACCTTCGGTTACGAAGGCGATCCAATGCGTTTGCTTTATTCCCGCAGCGCTAGTCCACACCATGGCTTTGCGGCCTACTACACCTATCTGGAGAAAATTTGGCAGGCCGATGCCGTGCTCCATTTCGGCACCCACGGTTCCCTTGAATTCATGCCTGGTAAGCAAATGGGCATGAGCGAAACCTGCTATCCCGACTCGCTGATCGGCTCCCTGCCCAACCTTTACTACTACGCCGCCAACAATCCTTCCGAAGCCACCATCGCCAAACGGCGGGGCTACGCCGCGACAATCAGCTATCTGACTCCGCCAGCCGAAAATGCTGGTCTATACAAAGGTCTCAAAGAATTGGGTGAACTGGTCGGTTCCTACCAACAGCTACGGGAGAGTTCCCGCGGCGTCCAGATCGTCAACGCGATCATAGAAACGGCCCGCCAATGCAACCTCGATAAGGATGTCAACCTGCCAGAAGTCGACGGCTCCGAACTGAGCCAGGATGAACGGGATGGAGTGGTCGGCTCGGTTTACCGCCAGCTGATGGAAATCGAGAGCAGGCTTTTGCCCTGCGGATTGCACACCATCGGCAAACCACCCACCGCCGAGGAAGCAATCGCCACTTTAGTGAGCATCGCTGCCCTAGAGCGCGAAGAGGAAGAGCTCCGTTCGCTGCCGGGCCTGTTAGCGGAAGCCAAGGGACGCACGATCGCGGAGATCTACAAAGGCAATGACAACGGCATCTTGGCCGATGTCGAACTCAACCGCAGCATCACCGAAACCTGCCGCGCAGCGGTTGGGGCCATGGTGCGCCAAGTGACCGGTCAAGATGGGCGTGTCAACTTGCGGCGTAACTTCGGCTGGTTCTTCGACCTGTTCGAGCGCTTTGGTTTCAAGCTGCCGAGTCCCTGGCTGGCAGCCTGCCGTAGCGCCGGCTTCGGCGAAGTCAACCCAATTGAATTGGACAAACAATTTGCCTATCTGCGTTTTTGCCTTGAGCAGATATGCGCGGATATGGAAATGGAGAGCCTGTTAAAAGCCCTCGATGGCGAATACGTTTTGCCCGGACCTGGAGGCGATCCGATCCGCAACCCAGGGGTGCTACCCAGTGGCAAAAACATTCACGCCCTAGACCCCCAATCAATTCCCACCAGGGCCGCAATTGCTTCGGCAAAGGTGGTTGTGGATAGGTTGATCGAGCGGCAAAAGGCAGAACAGGGCACCTGGCCTGAAACCATTGCCTGCGTGCTATGGGGTACTGACAATATCAAGACCTATGGGGAATCCCTGGCCCAAATCCTCTGGTTCATCGGTGTGCGACCCATGAGCGATTCCCTGGGCAGGGTCAACAAGCTTGAACTGATTTCTTTGGAAGAATTGGGGCGCCCCCGTATCGATGTGGTGGTGAATTGCAGCGGTGTCTTTCGCGATCTATTTATTAATCAGATGGCCCTGATCGACCAAGGCGTTAAGATGGCGGCCGAGGCCGATGAGCCCCTGTCAATGAACTTTGTGCGCAAGCACAGTCAGGAGCAAGCTGCCGAACAGGGTATTTCCCTGCGCGAAGCTGCCACGAGGGTGTTTTCCAATGCGAGCGGCAGCTATAGCTCCAATGTAAATTTGGCGGTCGAAAACAGCACTTGGGAAGAGGAAGGTGAACTGCAAGAGATGTATCTCTCCCGCAAAACATTTGCCTTTAATGCAGACAACCCTGGCGAGATGAATCAAAAACGAGACGTATTCGAGTCGGCCATGAAAACCGCCGATGTCACCTTCCAAAACCTCGATTCAGCCGAGATCTCCCTCACAGATGTTAGCCATTATTTTGATTCCGATCCCACCAAATTGATTGCTGGCTTACGGGATGATGGCAAGGCTCCGACCAGCTATATCGCAGACACCACCACTGCCAACGCCCAAGTTCGCTCCTTGAGCGAGACCATTAGGCTTGATTCCCGCACAAAGCTTCTCAACCCCAAGTGGTACGAAGGCATGCTGAATTCTGGTTATGAGGGAGTTAGGGAAGTAGCTAAAAGGCTTAATTTTACTTTAGGTTGGAGCGCAACAAGTGGCGCCGTGGACAACTTTGTTTATGAAGAAGCCAATGATACTTTCATCAATGATCCCGAAATGCGCCAGCGGCTGATGGATCTAAACCCCCACAGCTTCCGTCGAATTGTTAGCACACTTCTTGAAGTCAATGGTCGCGGCTACTGGGAAACTAGCGAAGAAAACATAGCTCAGCTCCAGGAGATTTACCAAGAGATCGAAGATCGAATTGAAGGAGTTAAATAACTGATTTTTCTCTCTGGTTTTGCGGCTAAAGCAGTACTTGCACAGCCGCCGCTTCGCGGGAGGCGTCACAGCAACGCTGGCTAGCTGCCGCCTCCACCAGGCCCGGCACCATCGGACGCCCCTCCCTTATTGCCGCCGCCCACCAGCTGATCAACCGCTGCACCGGCGCGATGCGGCCATCACTCCAGGTGCGGGGGAAGGCCAGGGCCTGATCCGGCATTAATTCCGTCAGTCCCGGCTCCCCGGGCTGCCCTCGCCAGAGCCGGAAACCATGTACATAGTCCGCCTGGTTGGGAGAGCCCAGCACAAAGGTGGCCTCACTGCCATGGAGTTCAAGCCAGCAGCCGCGTCCGTGACGGGCTACCGAGGCCAAGCTGAGCTGGGCTGGCACCCTGCGGCCCCAACCATCCTCCAATTGGAGCTGCACCAGGGCGATGTCCTCAGCATCGACGGTGGCCATGGGACCACCGTCGGCCAGGGGTCGCTCGCCAATCGCCGTACTAAGGCTTGCCTGCAGACGGCGACTCGGACCGACAAGCCAATGCAGCATGTCAAAAGCATGGGTGCCCAGGGCACCCAGCACGCCCCCACCGGCAGCCGCTTGCGAATACCAGCTCCAAGGGCGGCTGGCGTCGGCCCGACTGCTCATTAACCAGTCGAGCTTGACAAGCCATGGATCGCCAAGGGCCCCCTGGGCCAGCAGAGCCGCCAACTGCTGGAACAAAGGCACGGCCCGATATTCAAAATCGACAGCCACCACACAGCCCTGTTGCAAGGCCAACTTTTGCAAGGCCAACACCTGGTCGCTGTGGAGGGCCACCGGCTTTTCGAGCAGCAAATGTTTGCCTGCTCGCAACGCCGCCTGGGCCAGGGCAAAACGGGCGGCGGGCGGCGTGGCGATCACCACCGCATCTAGGGCGGGATCGGCCAGCATCGCCTCAAAATCCGTAAAGCCAGGTAGCTCCTCCGCACTGCACACCCCGTCAAGCCTCTCCTGGCGCGGGTGCCAAAGGGCCACAGGTTCGGTAGCGGGGCAATCGCGCAGGGCCGGCAGATGGACGGCTTCACCAAATCCCAACCCGGCAACGGCTACACGCAGGGGCCCCTTGGCAAGGGGCTCAACCAAGGGATCGCTCCTGAACCTGGCGCAGGTTAGCCCCGGCGGCGCAGACCTCATTGAGGAGACGCCGCACCAAATCATCGGGCCCGGCCGGCTGCCACGGAGAACCCCAGCGGGGCAAGCCGTTGACGGCCACATCGCGGTAAAGGGCCTGATCGCAGTCCAACTCCATCACATAAAGGATCCCAGGGGCCTGTCGGGGCGATTGACGGCCAGGATCTGTGGCAACAGCCGCTTCGGCCGCCGCCCCTGCCGGGGGCGCGGCGGCGGGGTCAGGAGAGGGCTTCAGCGCCGGCTGGAAGCGACTCAAAACAGTCAAATTTCCCTGGCGGGAAAGACGTAGGCTGCCCGAATCCCACCATTGGCGCCCCTCGGCGCTGGCGGGGAGCTCTTGCCAGGCCACCGGACCCGCCCAGACGCGCCCAGCCGGACTGAGCACCAAGGCCCCTGGCAACAGCAACTGGCCTATCAACAGCCAGACAGCCCCCCGGCTAACCAGCCCCCACAACCCAGTCCAAAATGAGGGAGTCATGGGGCCACAGGCACGGGCTGGCGCACCACCCCATGCAAATCAAGCAGGACAGCCAGGGTGGAACGCAGCTCGGTGCGGGGCACGATGGCATCGACAAAACCATGATCCTGCAGGTACTCGGCCGTTTGAAATCCCTCGGGCAGCTTCTCCCTCAGGGTCTGTTCAATTACACGCCGTCCGGCAAAACCAATCAGGGCCTTGGGCTCGGCCAAAATGAGGTCGCCCAGCATCGCAAAGCTGGCAGTCACCCCACCTGTGGTGGGGTGGGTGAGCAGGGGGAGATAGAGAAGTCTGGCCTGGCGGTGGTGCTGCAGAGCCCCGGAAATTTTCGCCATCTGCATGAGACTGAGCATGCCTTCCTGCATGCGAGCGCCACCGGAAGCACAAACAATCATCAGGGGGTAGCGGCGAACGGTGGCCTCTTCCACCAGCCGCGTGAGCTTTTCGCCCACCACAGACCCCATCGAACCACCCATAAAGCGGAAATCCATCACCCCCAGGGCCAGGGGCAATCCCTGCAGCCGGCATAAGCCCGTAACCACGGCATCTCGCAACCCTGTTGCCGCCTGGGCGTCGCGCAGGCGATCGGCGTAGCTGCGCCGATCCTTGAAGGCCAGGGGATCGGTGGGGGACATCTCAACGTCAAGGGGCTCGAAACTGCCCTCATCGGCCAACAATCGGATGCGCTCGGCACTGTCAATGCGGTTGTGGTAGCCGCACGCCTTGCAGACGCTGGCATGGGCGATCAGGTCCTTGCGATAGACCACTTCCCCGCATTCGGGACACTTACTCCAGAGGCCATCGCCCTCATCACTTTCAGGAGCCTGGTTAGGCCGCACCGTCGGAGCGTTCTTGCGGCGATCTGCAAACCAGTCGAACAGCGACATCGGGGGGGCAAGGACTGGAAGGAACCATCAGCCATTAAAGAACCTGGAGCTACCGCTTCAAGGGCGCGGCAGCAGAAGATCGAGCCAGAAGCGGGAGCCAGCCCACCAGACCGCCAAGGTGCCGGCGGCCAGGAATGGGCCGAAGGCCATGGCCTGGCCCCGCCGCAGCCGGCCCGTCAGACGCCCGAGCAGGCCGATCAGACCACCGGAAATCACCGCCAGGGCCACCGCCAATCCAAGCCCCAACGGCCCCAACCAAGCTCCCATCAGGGCCGCCAGCTTGGCGTCCCCCAATCCCAATGCCGGTTTGCCGAAGGCACGTGCGGCCAAGGCGCTGCAGAGCTCGAAACCCAAGAGCCCCATAGCCGCCGCCAGAAGATGGGAGAACAGCAACGAGCGGCCGATCGTCGGACCTTGTTGGAAACCGAGGATGGCCGTCACGACCAAGCCGGTCACAAGCCCCCAGCGACAGAGGGGTTCAGGCAACCAGAAGCTGTCTAGATCGATCAGCACCAGCGGAATCAGCCAACTCACCAAGATCCAACCGGCCAGCAAGAGCAACAAGGCATCCGGGGCCGGACCCATGGCCGCTGGTTGGGCCAACAGGGTGATCACCCACAACAGGGCACAGGCCGATTCCACCAACGGATACCGACTCGAAATGGGGGCCTTGCAATATCGGCAGCGAGCCCGCAACAGCACCCAGGAGAGAACGGGCACGTTGTCCGACCAGGCCAAGGTGGTGCCGCAGCGGGGGCAGTGGCTGGAGGGCCAGAGGATGGATTCTTGGCGCGGTAATCGCCAAGTGACCACATTGAGAAAACTTCCCACGGCCGCCCCTAATAGGGCAGTGATCAGGGCAGGGGCCAGCGGCATGAGGGAGGCCACGGCGATTAGCTGGTCCAACGGGGTGATCCGCCCCGGGGGGAGCGGGAACGGGTTTGGCTCCGGCCTCGCAACCAATCAATGGGCACGAACTGTTCTTGAGGCAGCAGCACCGGAAGATCAAATACCACCCGGCCCTGGCGACTTTCACCCACCATGACGACTCCGGCCGGCTCAACGCCCGCAGGACCTGTGGAGAGAAAGGCGTGATAAACCTGGCGAGCCGAGCCCAACAGTTCGCGACTATTGATGCGATCCAATCTCAGTGGAGTCACAGCCCAAGGAGCCGCACTCACCTCGGCGTTGCGATCCGCCTGGCGACCAGCCGTCTGATTCCCATCCAACGATCGAGCTGGGCCGATCAGAAAAGAGGGAGAAAGAGGTGTCCCAGGGTTACCGGAGGCTGGATTGGCGGAAGAGGTGATGATAGGTGGACGGTGACCGATGATCACCCGACCTTGGCCGCAAGTGTAGGTGCGAAAGGTTCGTTCTGGCAGCTATCAAGCAGCGATCTTCTTTTCCTCAAGCATGCGATGGATGATCGGCGTCAGGATGATCTCCATGGCAAAACCCATCTTGCCGCCATTGACAACAAGGCTGGTGGGGCTGGACATGAAGGAGTCGTGGATCATGCGGAGCAGATACTGGAAATCAATGCCCCATTTCTCGCGAGCTCCGCGACGGAAGTGGATGATCACAAAACTTTCATCGGGGGTAGGAATGCTGCGGCAGATGAAAGGGTTGGAGGTGTCCACCGTCGGCACCCGCTGGAAATTGATGTCGGTACGGCTGAATTGGGGCGTGATGTGGTTGATGTAGTCGGGCATCCGCCGCAAAATGGTGTCGACGATCGCTTCGGCTG
>JBIIRU010000124.1:0-7530 GCA_044341355.1 Cyanobium sp.
GGCCGCCCTGTCGGTAAAAAGCTTGGCTGGCCGCCCAGCTGGCATAGATGAGGGCAAAGCTGTGCAGACCCCTCTCGGGCGCAGCCACAAACCGTTCGCCGTTCCAGGCGGGATCGGTGGTCAAGGCCGAGCGCAGGCTGAGCAAAAACAAGCGGTTGTGGGCTGTGGTGCGGGCGGTGCCGCAGATGCAGCAGAGGCGCTTGCTGCGCTCCGGTTCAATAACGCCCCAGTGATAGGCCTGCTGGGCCCCCATCGACCAGCCATAGATCAGGGCCGGAGACTCCACCGCAAATACCTCTTCCAATAGACGGCGCTGGGCATGCACGTTGTCGACGTGACCGGTGGGCCAGCCGCCGTAGGGCAGGCCCCCTTTGGTGTTGCTGGGGCTGCTGGAGCGGCCGTTGCCAAATTGGCCTACCACCACCAGACACCAGCGGCCCGGGTCGAAAATGGTTCCCATCAGCCAGGTTTGATCGTCGGCCCAGGCGCCATAGGGGGTGGGCACCAGCACCAGATTGCTGCGATCGGGCCGCAGGCTGCCCATGGTGCGATAACAAAGCTGGGCCTGGGGCAGTACGGTCCCGCCGGCCAGTTCGAAGTCGCCCAGCTCAAACCTTTGCTCGTCACAGCAAGCCACCGCCCACACCTCAAGCTTTCGAACTGAGGCGGAGCTGGTCGGGCTGCCGCAAAAATGATGCATGCAAAGCGCCATAACCCGGCTGCAGATAGGCGAGTCGGGGGGCTAGATGCTGGTGGGCTGCCGCCAGAGCATGGAAGGGAACTGCAGGCAGCAGGTGGTGTTCAGCGTGGAAAGGCATGTTCCACATCAAGTAACGCAAGGGAGCCAGGGTCAAGGTGGTGCGGGTGTTGCGTTCGCCATCGGGTACGCAGGGGCAGCCGCCGTGCTCGGCCAGCAACACAAAACGCAGCAGCGGTTGGCCAAGCGCCAGGGGCAGCAACCAGAAGCGCCACAAGCTGGCATCACCCATAACCAGGCTGACCAGCAACAGCAGTAGATAGACGGCCCACTGACGTTGGATCGAAGCCTGCACCGCCGGGGCCGCATCGGCCGGGATGTAAGGCGCGTTGCTGAAATCGCCCCGCAGGCCACGCCAGTGGGAGCGCAGCTTGCCGATCCACCAGGGCAGGCCGCTCAGCTCAAGCAGATATCCCAGCCGGGTTGTTGGTGGCGCCTCCTCCAACTCGGGATCAAGCCCGGGAAGATGGGTGTAGCGATGGTGCCATTGGTGATAGCGCCGATAAAAATCGGCGTTGTAAAAACTCAGCACCCCGGCCCACCAGGCCACCGTGTCATTGATGCGGCGGCCGGCGAACGCGGTGCGATGGCCACATTCGTGCATGGCGCAGAAGGCGAAGGCCAGGCCCCAACCCAAAAGCATCAACCCCAGAAGCTTCAGGCCCCAGGCCAGGCAGAGCTGCAGACCGTTCAGCGTCAGGGGCGGCAAGGCCCACAGGGCACCACCCACCAGCAACACAAGCCCATGCAGCAGCAGCTGACGCCAGCCCGGTCCATCGCGCCGTTGGTTGAGCCCTTGCAGCACCGCCGTCGGTAGCAGGGGTGAAGGCAGGGCAGCCTGGCCGGCGGCCCCGGAAGTTGAAAGGCTCAAACAAAGGGCCCAGGCGCCCTTTCACTGTGCCTGGGGGTTGCTGTGTCCTCTGTTCGTGGCGAACGGCCCGTGATCAAATCTGGACCATGCCGCAGCGCATGCCTTTCAGGACGGCCTGGAGGCGGTTGTTGACCCCCAGGGTCTGGAGCAGGCGCTTGGTGTAGGTGCGGGCGGTGGCTTCACTGACCATCAGTTGCCGGGCGATTTCCCGATCGCTCAGGCCGCTGGCCAGACAATCAAGCACCTGATATTCCCTGGGCGTCAGGCGCGGACAGCTGAGATAGGGCAATACCCCACCCCGCAGGGAGGGGCTGCGGTAGGAGTGGTGGCCCATCACAGCCAGCAGGGCGGCCTGCAGGGGGCGCTGGTCCGCCACCACATCGGCTTCAGCCACCACCGCTTCCAACCAGGGGGCATCCGCGTACTCGGCAGGAATCACGTCGCCAAGGGCCAGCACAACCACCTTGAGATCGGGCCATAACTCCTTGCCTTTACGCGCCAGCTCAAAGCCGCTGCCACTTTCCAGGTGGTCGGTGCAAATCAGCAGCTCCCAAGGTTCCTGGCCGGCCTCAGCCAGATAGCCAAGACATATATCCTCCTGGGTGACGGCACAGCCAATACGGCTGCGGTCCTGCACGCTCTCGCAGAGGGCCCGCAACAAAAAGCGCCCTTTCATGGCAATCGCCACCCGACCTTTGACCGCCACCGAAAGCAGGGCTCCCTCTAGGCAGCCTCCTTCAAGAGTGGTGAGGTAGGGCGTGAAGTCCATACCAGACAACCCTATTCACCCTCCAGCCCTTTTCTGCCACCCCGTGGCGCTTAGCACCATCACCACAATTCCAACCGCGGTTCCTGGAGGTCCAGGCGCCAGAGCTGGGGGCGCTGCCGCAGCAGCTCTTGGCCCACAATCGCCGCCACGCCCAGCTGGCTGAAAATCGGATTCTCCGTGATGATCCCCTCCCTGGGCTGCTCCAGGGCCGCTGGCTCCAGGGCCGCTGGCTCCAGGGCGAACGCCACGCCGGCAAAGGTTTGGCGCCGCACCGTCTGGGTGCCGCAAAACCCCACCATCGCCACAGTTTCAGCTTGATTGAGGGGGTGGAGGCGGGCCGCCAGGGCTGGACTCAGGAAAAGCCCCTCGGCACCGGTATCCGCCAGGGCTTCAACCCGACCGGCCACGGTGATCAGGCTCAACAGCGGCACCCCCCGATGCCAACGCAGGGGCAGGGTTTGTCGCGGCTGGGGCCGCAGGGCCGCAGGGCCCAGGCTGAGCCGTTCGGCTATGGGGTCCACGGCCACTGGCAGGAGCCGCAGGCTCGGCACCCCCAGCACCCCATCCACCCCCGCTGGCAGGGCCGCCACGGGCAACATCAAGGCCTCCATCCCAACCAAACTCAGGCCCCCCATCCGCAGCGGCGGCAAGGGCAGGCGCTGGGGCCGCAGGGATTGGCAATCGGCTCCCCCCCCCGCCAGGCGAAAGGCCCCCGGCGCCAGGGGGATGGGCCGCAGGCCCAGCCGGGCTGCCAATTCGGTACGCACCATCGAGGACGTGGCTCCGGTATCGAGCAGCAGGCGCACGGGGCCTCGATCCGTGGTGAATGTCAACACAGGTGTGTCTCCGCCCCTGGCCCTCTCAAGGGGGACCACGGCGCTGCCGCTGACCCTGCCGCCGGCCAAAGGTTGGCCTTGCACCTGGATCAGGGCAGCCTGGGATTGGGCCGACATCGGCGCCGTACCCCATGCCTGCATCACCAATAACCCAAAGCAAACTGACCCTCGGGCCAGGTGGTGCCGAATCCCCATCCCTGGTCCCACTGCCCAGGTCATCGGTTCAGAGCCGGGGAGTGGCTTCACGTTGCATCAACAGAGCCGCCAGCATGCCGCCCACAAAACCAGAAGCGTGGCCGATCCAGCTCACCCCGGCCGGACTCAGGAACGGCACCAGGGCAGGCAACATCCCCCCAAAAGCCACCACGGCCAGTAGGGAAAGCATGATCGAGATGAACCGCTTCTCCAGCCAACCAATCACCAGCAAATAGCCAAACAACCCGTAGATGACCCCGGATAGACCGTGGCTGGCCGCAGGCCACCACAACCAGACCGGCACGGCCATCGCATAAACACCAATCCACACCGCCCAATAGTCCCGTCGTCCCCGCAGCAGCACCAGCCAGGAGAGCGGCAAAAAGGCGATCGAATTGCTGATCAGGTGGCCAAAGCCGCTATGGCTGAAGGGGGCCGTCAACACCCCCAGCAGCGAACCGCCATTCACCATCGGCAGATTCCAACGGCCGCCAAAAATCAACGTATCCAGCAGTTCCTGGCCCCAGGCCAGGGCCAGGATCCCGACAGGGATCAAGGTGGTTGTTCCGAGAGCGGCCAGGGAACGGTCCAGCCGCTGGGCGAGGGAGGGGGCCATCAGGTTGCAGGGTGGTCCCAGATACTCAAGCCGATTCCAGACTAAAAGGGTGGCTCGGCAGGTTGGAGAGATCTGGGGCGAAGTCATTCACCAACGGCAGGGCCAGCGGCGCGGCGTGGATCGGCCATGCCGTAGGTGCCCCCGCGGGCGCCAGTGCTTGGTGCCAGCACCTCGACGCTGTTGGCGGACCCCAGCGCTGGCACCAACTGCCAGTGGTGGCCTTTGGCCTTCAGCAGCTGCAGGGTGTCGGGACTGAACCCTTCTTCGACGCTGATTTGGTCGGGCCAGAGCTGGCTGTGGAGTCGGGGACTGCTGACCGCCGTGGCCAGGTTGAGGCCGTACACAATGCGGTTCAACAGCACTTGCAGCACGGTGGTGATGATGCGACTGCCGCCGGGGCTGCCCGTAGCCAACCAGGGGGTCTGGTCGCCTCGGAAAACCAGCGTGGGGCTCATGGAGCTAAGCGGCCGGCGCCCCGGCGCGATGCGATTAGCCGGCCCCTGCACCAAGCCAAAGGCATTGGCCTGGCCAGGGGCGGTGCTGAAATCATCCATCTCGTTGTTCAACAGGAAGCCGCCGCCCGGCACCAGGACCCCGTTGCCGTAAGGAAAGTTGAGGGTGGTGGTCAGGGCCACCAAGCCCCCCTGGCGATCCGCCACCGACAGATGGGTGGTGTTGGTGCCTTCCCCGGGCAGGGCCGGCGCGGGGCCGAGCCGGGCCGCCGGCCGATGGCGATGGCGGTTGATCTGGCGCCGCAGGCTGTCGAGGTAGGGCCGTTCCAGTAAGGCCTGCACCGGAATCGCCTGCTGCTCAGGATCACCAAGGCGGGCATTGCGGTCGCGGAAGGCCAGGTTCATGGCCTCCACCATCGGGTGCAGGCTGGCGGCCCCGTTGAGACCGGCCGCCACCAGGTCATAGGGCTCAAGCAGGGCCAGCAATTGCAGCAAAGTGAGGCCGCCGCCAGGGGGGGGCATGGTCAGCACCAGGTGGCCCCGGAAGCGGCCCATCAATGGCGGCACCAACCGGGCCCGGTAGCGGCTGAGGTCGTGCCGCTGGATCAGCCCCCCCCGCTGCCCCATCAGTTGGATCAGGGAGTCGGCCACGGGCCCGCCGTAGAAGCCTGCGGCTCCCCCTGAGGCGATGCGCCCCAGGCTGGCCGCCAGCTGGGGCTGGCGCAGGCGCTCGCCGGGTGCCAGGGGCCGCAGTCCCGTTGGGCTGTGCCGAAAGAAAAGGGAGCGGGAGCCAGGATCGGCCTGGAGGGTGGCCCTGGCCCTGAGCAGGGAGTCGCTCAATTCCAGGCTGACGGGAAAGCCCCGCTCAGCCAGCGCGATCGCCGGGGCAAGCACCTGCTGAAGGGGAAGGCGTCCGTAACACCGCTGGGCCAGCACCAACCCGGCGACCGTCCCCGGCACGGCGGTACTCGCCAGGCTGCGGGTCGATCTTTGCCGATCCAGCTGGCCGCCGGGACCAAGGAACATCTCGGCATGGGCGGCCAGGGGAGCCGTCTCACGAAAATTGACGGCCACGGCGGTGCCCAGGCCAAGCCGTCGCTCGGGATTGGCGGCCCCCTCTTCGCTCAGGCAGCCCCGTGCCGCCGCCGGCGAGCGCCCAGGCAGCCACAAGACCAAAAAGCCACCGCCGCCGAGATTGCCCGCCTGGGGCAGGGTGACCGCCAGGGCGAAGGCACTGGCCACCGCCGCGTCGAGGGCATTGCCGCCCTGGCTCAGCACGGCCCGGCCGGCTGCCGAGGCCCGCTGCTCGTCACTGGCCACCATGCCACCGGAGGACCAGACCGAATGGAAACGTTGATCCCTCTCCAGCAGGGGGTCGGGGGCCTGGGGTCGGGGGGCTGGGGCCGGGGGGCGGCGAGCAGGGGGGAGACGCAGGGATGGGCTGGCCGTGGGGCCAGGAGCGACTTGGGCCAACGGGGCCGAGGGAACCAGAAACACGGACAAAGGTGACGCCGTTGACGGTCTTCCGTATCGGGTCAAACCTTTTCTGTCGGTATCAACCGTTACTGTTTAGAAGTCGTTGACCGTAGGCGGTGTTCGGGCTTTGGCCCTGGCTCTGTCCTCGGCGGAAGTAGGGGGGAGGGGCTTGTAGGCCCTATCCCGAAGCAACGCAATCCCCTCCTGCGGCCCTGCCGTCAGGCTCTCTTTTGAGGTCCTTCCATGTCCATCACCACCGCCCGCCAACTGGCCCGTCAGGCCGAACAAATCCGTCGCCTTCAGCGGGAACAGGCGTTCCGGGTCCAATCCCTGCGCCGCTGCCAGCTGATCGACTGAACCTGCGCCAACTTGCTTCGGCAGGTTGGCCTGGGTCCAGGATCCCTTAGAATCACCGGCGAGATGGGCGGTGACACCGCAAAATCCGTCTCGCCTTCCCTTTTACCGTTTCCGAGAGGATTCCCCATGGCGCTCGTTCCGCTCCGGCTGCTGTTAGACCACGCCGCTGAGAACGGCTACGGCATCCCGGCCTTCAATGTGAACAACCTGGAGCAAGTCCAGTCGATCATGGAGGCCGCCCATGAAACCGATAGTCCTGTGATCCTGCAGGCTTCCCGGGGAGCCCGTCAATACGCCGGTGAGAATTTTCTGCGCCACCTGATTCTGGCCGCCGTCGAAACATATCCGAACATTCCGGTGGTGATGCACCAGGACCACGGCAATAGTCCTGCCACTTGTTATGGCGCCGCCGCCAACGGTTTCACCTCAGTGATGATGGACGGCTCCCTGGAAGCTGACGCCAAGACCCCCGCCAGCTACGACTACAACGTCGCTGTCACCAAGGAAGTGGTCGACGTGGCCCACGCCATCGGCGTCAGCGTCGAAGGCGAGTTGGGCTGTCTGGGTTCGCTCGAAACCGGCAAAGGCGAAGCCGAAGATGGCCATGGCTTTGAAGGAGCCCTCGACCACAGCCAGCTTCTGACCGACCCGGCCGAAGCCGCCGACTTCGTGGCCAAGACCAAGGTGGATGCCTTGGCCATCGCCATCGGCACCAGCCACGGCGCCTACAAGTTCACCCGCAAGCCCACCGGCGAAGTGCTGGCGATCAGCCGCATCGCTGAGATTCACAAAGCCATCCCCAACACCCACCTGGTGATGCATGGTTCCAGTTCCGTTCCCCAGGAATGGCTGGACATGATCAACAAGTTCGGCGGTGCCATCCCCGAGACCTACGGCGTGCCCGTCGAAGAAATTCAAGAAGGCATCCGCAACGGCGTGCGCAAGGTCAACATCGATACCGACAATCGCCTCGCCTTCACTGCTGCGGTCCGCGAAGCGGCCTTCAAGGATCCCGCCAACTTCGACCCCCGCCACTTCAACAAGCCTGCCCGGGCTTACATGAAGCAGGTGTGTCTCGACCGTTATCAACAGTTCTGGGCAGCCGGCAACGCCAGCAAGATCAAGCAACGCGACATCAACTACTACGCCACCCTTTATGCCAAGGGCGAGCTTGACCCCAAGACCGCAGTGGCCGCCTGAT
>JBIIRU010000126.1:0-7384 GCA_044341355.1 Cyanobium sp.
TGGAGGGGCTGAGCCTTGGTTTGAGTGCCTGGCCCTTGACTGCTCTGCGCAACACCCTGGTTTGCTTGGCCAGTGATCTGGACCCCCTGCTGGCGGGCGCGGCGGTTGATTCCCTGGCCCGGTTGCCTAACGCCCGTTCCCCCTTAATCCGGCTGGGACGCTCCTCCCTGGAGGCTTCTGTGGCCGAACGGCTGCAACGCCGGCTGCGGGCCCTTCCCGCCAGCACTCTGTTACTGCTGGTGCATGGGCGAGCCGATGGCTTCATTCCCCCGGACTTTCGTTCCCTGGCCGCGGAGCTGGAACAGCGCCGCGGTGCCCCAGTAAGGCTGCGGGCCCTCACCGATCCAAACCCCCTACCCCCAGATCCGCTGGGTGATCCCTTATCGCTGATTCCTCTTTTTCTGCTGCCAGGGGGACACGTGCGCCATGACATACCGGCGATCGCGACCGCGTTGCGGCGGCAGGGACCGGTGCGAGTCCTGCCCTTTTTGGGGGCTTGGCCCTGTTGGCAGCGAGCCTTGGCGTTTGAGGTGGCCCAAGGCGCTGCTGACCGCGCCCGACCGCGATGGCTCCATCACCCCATCGCCAGCCCATTAGCCGTCCGCTACCTTGCCCATCTCGAAAGGGTGACCGGTGCGACCTGTATCCAGACTCCTGAGAGTCATGGCGACCTTGTCGCCCTGGCTGGGAACCAGTGCGGGAGGCTCATTCCCCTGTGCCTCGGGGCCAGTCGCTTGAGCGAGGGTCTGGCTCCGCTGCTGGGTGAAGCGGCGGCAGCACCATTGCTGGCACGACCTGCCTTGCGGGAGGGTCTGCTCCGGGCCCTTGAGGTGCAGCCATGAGTCGCGAGGCGCCAGTGCTGGAGGGCCTGGGAACCGTCTATCTCGTTGGGGCTGGGCCTGGGGATCCGGAGCTGCTCACCTTGAAGGCCCACCGTCTCCTGGGCGAGTGCGATGCTCTGGTGCACGACTCCTTGGTGCCCAAGGCCTTGCTCGATCTTGTCGGGCCGAACTGCGAGCGGCATTTCGTCGGCAAGCGCCGCGGCCACCATTCGGTGCCCCAGCCCAGTACCAATGCGGTGCTCTTTGAGCTGGCCGGTCGCCATCGAACCGTGGTACGTCTCAAGGGAGGGGATCCTTTTCTGTTTGGGCGTGGTGGCGAGGAGGCCGCCTATCTGGCCAGCCGCGGAGTCCCGGTCCAAGTGGTGCCTGGCATCACGGCAGGCATAGCCGCCCCGGCCTACGCAGGTATCCCAGTCACCCACCGGCGGGCCGGTTCCAGCGTCACCTTCGTGACCGGCCATGAGGAAATCGATAAGGGCCGCTCGGGTGTCGACTGGCAGGGCTTGGCCCGCAGCAGCGACGGGTTGGTCATCTACATGGGCCTTCACAATTTGCGTCATATCTGCCAGGAACTGGCGGCCGGTGGTCTGGATCCCGCCACCCCGGCGGCGGTGATCCAGCAGGGCACGGTGCTGGGCCAGCGCCTTCTGGTGTCCACCCTGGTGGAACTAGCCGATCAGGTTGAAGACCAAGGGTTTGTTTCCCCATCGATCGTGGTGGTGGGGCCAGTGGTGGCCGAGCGGGTGGCGGTTTGTGCGCCGCCGCTGGCCGATACTGAGATGCCGCTACCGTTTTAAGATCATCCATTGGGTCTTTTTGGCCCTGGGTCTTGGTCGGGGCAGGCGCCCCCATAGGATCGATCAATGCTCATCATTCCCCCTGACGGCAGAGAGGCGCCCTTAGCCATGCCGGCAGGGGTGCCGCCGTTAGAGCAGTTATTTCCTTTTGCACTCGATCCCTTCCAGCTGGAGGCAATCGATGCCCTCAACATTGGCCATTCGGTAGTGGTCAGCGCCCCCACGGGTTCTGGCAAAACCCTGGTGGGCGAGTACGCCATCCACCGGGCCCTGGCCCATGGGCGCAGGGTCTTCTACACCACCCCGCTAAAGGCCTTATCTAACCAGAAACTGCGCGATTTTCGCAGCCAATTTGGTACCGAGAATGTTGGCCTTTTGACCGGTGATCTCAGCGTCAATCGGGAAGCGGGCATCGTGGTGATGACCACGGAAATATTCCGCAATATGTTGTACGCCGAGATTGACCGCCCCGACGATGACCCCCTGGCTGATGTCGAAGCGGTGGTGCTTGATGAGTGCCATTACATGAATGATTCCCAGCGCGGCACTGTCTGGGAGGAATCGATCATCCACTGTCCGCCCCCCATCCAGTTAGTGGCCCTGTCGGCCACCGTGGCCAATGCCGGACAACTCACCGATTGGATCGAACGGGTGCATGGCCCGACTCGGCTTGTGCTCAGTGACCACCGTCCTGTGCCCCTCGCTTTCAGTTTTTGCAGCGCCAAGGGATTGCACCCCCTACTCAATGAGGCCGGCAACGGGCTCCATCCCAATTGCAAGGTCTGGCGGCCTCCTAAAACCACCCGACGCAAAGGCCCCCGCGAACCGCGACCACCCCAGCCAGAGGCGCCACCGATCGGCTTTGTGGTTGCCCAGATGGCCCAGCGGGACATGCTGCCCGCGATCTACTTCATCTTCAGTCGGCGCTCCTGTGACCGGGCCCTCAGGGATTTAGGCAAGCTTTGCCTGGTCAATCCGGCTGAGCAGGCCTTGATTCGCTCCCGCCTTGATGCCTACGTGGCTGCCACCCCGGATGCGGTTCGCGACGGCGAGCACGCCGATGCCTTGTTGCGCGGCATCGCATCCCACCATGCCGGTGTTTTGCCAGCCTGGAAAGAATTGATTGAGGAATTGTTCCAGCAGGCCTTGGTCAAGGTGGTTTTTGCCACCGAAACCTTGGCGGCTGGCATCAATATGCCCGCACGCACCACTGTGATCTCGGCGCTTTCCAAACGCACCGAGCGGGGCCATCGGCCTTTGATGGGCAGTGAATTCCTGCAGATGGCAGGTCGCGCCGGACGCCGTGGTCTTGACGACCAGGGTTATGTCGTTACGGTGCAAAGCCGCTTTGAGGGGGTGCGGGAGGCAGGTGAACTCGCCACCAGTCCTGCCGATCCACTGGTGAGCCAGTTCACCCCGAGCTATGGCATGGTGCTGAACCTGTTGCAGCGTTACGACCTCAAAAAGGCCAAGGAATTGGTCGAACGCAGCTTTGGTCGCTACCTGGCCACCCTGGACCTGGCGGACGACGAAGCGCGCATTGGTGAACTAAGGCTTCAGCTGGCCAGCCTTGAGGCCAGCGGCGGTGATGTGCCCTGGGACCAGTTTGAGGACTACGAAAAGCAAAGCGGTCACCTGCGTGAAGAACGCCGTCTGTTGCGCATCTTGCAGCAGCAGGCAGAAGAAACCCTGGCTCACGAACTCACCCTGGCCTTGCAGTTCGCCAGCGAGGGATCCCTGGTCAGTTTGCGTGCCCCCCAATTGCGCAGCCGCGTCACCCCGGCGGTGATCGTGGCCAAGGTGCCGGGCGCTGGCCAGTTTCCCTGGCTGCTATGCCTCACCGACGACAACGTCTGGATCCTGTTGCCCTGCAGTGCCGTCGTGGCCCTGCACGCCGAACTCAGTTGCCTCCAGGTGGGCCAACTCCAGCCCCCCGATTTAAAGCGCAGCGGCGAACTGCGCCATGGGGACCAGGCCAGCGGCGGTTTGGCCCTGGCCGTTGCTTCCATGGCCCGACGCCATGACATGGCCACCCCCCACTACGACCTGGCCGGAGAGGTGCTTCAGCAGGTGGAGCGGGTGCGGCAGTTGGAGGATGCTTTGCAACTTCATCCCGCCCACCGTTGGGGCGACCGCAAACAACTTAAAAAGCAATTGCGGCGCATGGAAGAGATCGAGGCCGAGGTGGAAGAGCGCCAGAAGTTGCTTCATTTTCGCTCTAATCGTCACTGGGAGACCTTTCTCTCCTTGATCAGCATCCTGCGTCACTTCGGTGCCCTTGATGGTGCCGAGGGTCTTGAACCCACGGAAGTGGGAAGGACCGTAGCGGCCCTGCGGGGTGATAACGAGCTCTGGTTGGGTCTGGCCCTGATGAGTGGCCATCTTGATGAACTGGAACCGCCCGATCTGGCGGCGGTGTTGGAGGCCATTTCCACCGAAGTCAATCGTCCTGACCTGTGGTGTGGATTCGAGCCGCCCAAACCCGCCGAGGAGGCCTTGCATGACCTCCGTCCCCTGCGTCGAGCCCTGGAGCGGGAGCAGGAACGGGGCCAGGTGGTGGTGCCTGTCTGGTGGGAGCCAGAATTGACTGGCCTGGTGGCTGCCTGGGCTCGGGGCACCCCCTGGCGCGATTTGATTGCCAATACTTCTCTCGATGAGGGTGATGTGGTGCGGGTCATGCGGCGCACCGTTGATCTGCTGGCACAGATTCCCTATTGCGAAGCCATCAGCGAGAGGCTGCGCAGTAACGCCCGCAAGGCCCTGAAGGCCATCAACCGCTTCCCGGTCTGCGAAATCGAAGACCTGGTCGCGGTTGGACCGGCCCCTGAAGCCTCGATTGAGATTGCTTCGACAGAAGGCGGTTAAGGGTGGGATTAATTGAGTTAATCCCCGGGACCGGCTTGAAGCAATCCCGCCTATCGGCCAGAAATTGATGGACTCCGAGCCTGAATTCGGCAGCGTCGTGCCGATGGAAAGCTGCCGGCCCCAGTGGCTCCGCCCGATGTTGTCGAGCGATTGCCAGGAGCTCGATCGCTCTTTGAGGCCTACCTGAGCAAGCTACTGGCCGGTGTGCTGGCCAGTAGTCCCAATGTGGTTCTTTACAGCCCAGCTGATGCCCTGTGTCCAACACAACAAAGGGCCTACAACACGGAATTCACCAGTTGAAGGCCCCTAGGTATAGCCATGGTTATGGTTTACTTACTTCCAACTTGACTTGCGGCGGTTCGGCAAAACAGTTCGCAACAGGGAACCCTGTTCCTTGAAACTGCCCAAACCAGAAAAGCCAATCGCATAGCCGGCAGCCATGCCGGCATCGCGGATCCAGATGCCAAGTGCTTTTTGCAGTCGGTTTTTTTTCGCTTCTTCCACCTGGTTTTGAAGTCGTTTGACGGCTGGGTCCAGACGGGAGATCAGGGCAGCTTTCACCTGGGGCAGGGGGGCCCCCAGAGGCCGATCTAGGTTGTTGGGGGCTCCAGGAAGTTTTCGCAGAGCATTTTTCAGATCGTCTTCGTTATTGGCAGATCGGATAGATTCTGCAGCACCTTGAAGTACTTTAAGTTGACCGACTTCATTGCCGCTCTGCTGATTGAGCAGCCGCGTACCAGCAGTAATTTGAAGGGGAATTAACAACAAAAAGCCGATGGCTGCAACACCTGCCAAGCGACGTATAAGCCTAATATTTGCTCCAAACGGACTAAATCCCTCATCGAGATAGTTAGCGAGGAGCATTAGCACCACACCTAACAATGGCAGACTGGAGCTACCAAGCAAGGCTGAAATTACTCGAACTTGCCAGCGGGAATCAAGAATTTCCAGGGGCAACATGGCCGCCAGGAGAATGGCCAAAAAAACAATGAACAGGGCGATGGCTGCCCATTGGAGGATGTCGGCGAAAGATTCGGAGCGGATTTTGGTGGCCATAGGGGGGAATCACGTTCAAATCGATCAGAGTTTAGGCACCATCAATAAAGATGTCACCCCTTGAGACGGTGTTTTGTCAGGCTTTAAGTTTGCGCTTTTTTAGCACCTCGTCAGCGCTAAAATCGCATTCTAGCCTAGGTAACTTTTGATAATCATTTTCCCAGCTATCGGCCAGAGTTGCCTCCAAATCGAAAGTCGGCTGCCAGGCCAACTCCCTTCGCACCCTGTGGGTGTCGGTGAGAAAATGGGAAAGACGCAGCGGAAAAGCCTTGCGCGCCTTGCCATCTAGCCCCTCGATGGCGAAAGGCAGCAGTTCGACGGTTGCCGGGTCCTTGCCGCAGGCCCTTGCGGCGGCCGTCACCAGCCCCGCAAACGTAACTCCCTGATTCCCACTGCAGTTGTAGATGCGGTTGCAGGCTGCCTCCACCTCAATGGAACGGGCCATGGCCATCGCCAAATCATTGACATGGCCCAACTGGGTGATCGTGGAGCCATCACCAGGAATGGGAACGGGCTGGCCGTGGGTGAGGCGATCGAAGAACCAGCGCTCAATGGGGTTGTAGTTGCCGGCACCCACGATGTAAGTGGGACGAAAACTTGTGAATGCAATCCCTTGCTGCCTCAGCCAAGCTTCGGTTTCCGCCTTGCCAGCATGGCGGCTGGAGGGGTCCAGGGGAGCGTCTTCGTCGAGGGGCCAGAGGTCGCTGTTGGCATAGACGCCGGCCGAACTCACATAGACAAAGCGATGGGCGGGCGGCCCGGTGCGCTCGATCACCCGGCGCGTGTCGGCACACTCCCGGCCGGAGCTGTCCACGATCACATCAAACCGACGTCCCTGTAGCTGGGCCAAGGCTTCGTCGTCGTTGCGATCGCCCGTCAAGGACTCGACATTTTCTGGCAGTGGGTTCTTACCCCGGGTAAAGAGGGTGAGGTCGTGGCCGGCCCCCAGCAGGTGGGCCACCAGCGGCCGTCCCACGAAACGGGTGCCGCCCATCACCAAGATCTTCATGCTTGCTTCCCGAAGGATGTCATCGTCAGGTCATTCAAGCTGGCAGCGGTTGACGCTGGCGCCCGACCCCCTGCACAGCCGAAGGGGCCATGATGGAAGCATCGCCGCGTCTGGCCATGGATGTCATCCCCGCCATTGACCTGCTGCAAGGCCAGTGCGTGCGGCTTCACCAGGGCGACTACAACCAGGTAACCCGTTTCCATGCCGATCCGCTGGCCCAGGCCCTTGAGTGGCAACGGCAGGGGGCTCGGAGACTTCATTTGGTGGATTTGGATGGGGCCCGTAGCGGTCAGAGCAGCAATGATCAGATTGTGAGGGCAATCACCTCCGCCCTGACCATTCCGGTGCAGCTAGGGGGTGGGGTCCGCAGCGCCGAGCGCGCTGAAGAATGGCTTGCTTGTGGGTTGGATAGGGTCATTCTGGGTACCATCGCCGTGGAGGAACCGGCCCTGGTGCGTCAGCTTGCCCAGCGGCATCCAGGCCGCATCGTGGTGGGCATCGATGCCCGCGATGGTCGTGTGGCTACCCGCGGCTGGCTGGAAGCAAGTTCTGTCGAGGCCACAGCCCTGGCGGCCAGCTTGGCCGGAAGTGGCGTTGCGGCCCTGATTACCACCGACATCGCCACTGACGGCACCTTGGCAGGTCCCAACCTGGCCTTTTTACGCGCCATGGCCGAGGCGGCCAGCCTGCCGGTGATCGCTTCAGGTGGGATTGGATCGCTCACCGACCTGCTCAGCCTGCTCAGCCTGGAACATCTGGGGGTGCAGGGGGTGATCGTCGGCCGGGCGCTCTATGACGGCCGGGTGGAGTTGGCC
>JBIIRU010000125.1:0-7384 GCA_044341355.1 Cyanobium sp.
TGCGATCCGTCCCGAGGAGGTTGCCAAGGCACCCCGACCGGCGCCGGACAGCACTGACACTCCGTCTTAGAATTCCAGAACCATCAGTCTCCTTGGTTCCATGCCGATCTTCAGTCAGCTCGTGGATGTGCTGGCGCGGACCTTGATGATTTACTCGGTCTTCCTGCTGATCCGGGTGCTGCTTAGCTGGTTTCCCAACCTGGATTGGGGCAGCAACCCCATCCTCAGCGGCCTCAGCTCGATCACCGACCCCTACCTCAACCTTTTTCGCGGCCTGATCCCTCCCCTTGGCGGCATCGATCTTTCGGCCTTTGTGGCCTTCCTGGCGCTGAACCTGGTGCAGAGCCTGCTGGAACAGGGCAAGATGCTGCTGGCCAGCTCTGGGCTGGGTTGATTTTGCTCTCCTAACTTGCCCTCCGAAAGCGAAACCCGCATTCCGGAAAGCGAGTGCAACGATCGGGGGATTGGTTCAAACCAATTAATGGATCAAACCATTGATTGAAACAAACCATGATTTGATCAAGCTATGGATTCAAGCCAATCAATCCAATCAAACTAATCAAGCTAATCAAGGCAGCAGGGCCTCCTCCAGGGGCAATAATTCCTGACCCGGTGCGGCACCAGTTCTTACCGGCGAATTGAAGCCCCGAGCCTTGGCGCTGCGAACGCTGAAAGGGCCTGGCGTGCCCGCCGGCACAGCCAGCCTGAGCGCAAAAGGCGACTGGCCTGGGGGAATATCGCCAATGGACCCAAGCCTGGTTCGATTGGGAAGCACCGGTTCGCCACTGGCATCCAAAATCAAGGCAAAAACATCGGTATCCCGCATCGTGCGAGAGCTGTTGTTGCTGACCTGCCCCCGCAGGGCGTAACACGAAGCTCCGGAGGGACGGCGCTGCTCGGGCTGGCTGCCGACGTCCTGCAGCGGGCAAGGGGCGATCGTCACCTCACTGACACGCATTTCCAGGGCCTGGGCCCTGGCCGGAACCCCAAGCCAAAGCCCCAGGCACAGTCCCAGAGCAGCCAGCAGACGCCCCAGGGGCCAAACCAGCCGTGACAAAAGATGGGTCACCGCAGCAATCCCTAACCGGAGCAAGGCTAGGGACCTACGCCTAGGGGTGTTATCTCAGCGGCGGTCTCCGCTGCCCGCAATCACATCCCGGGCCACCCGGCTGGCCAACTTGGCCAGGTTGGCCTCGGCGATCTCGTCGAGGCTGAGATTGAGCTCGGTGGCCAGTTGGGACACGTACCAAAGCACATCCCCCAATTCGAGCCTCAGGCCCTCCAGGGAGTGCGCATCGAAGGCCCCTGCTTGGTCGCGCAGCACCTTTTTGACCTTGTCCGCCACCTCACCCGATTCACCGCAGAGCCCCAGGGTGGGATAAATCGGATTGGCACCGGCATCGGGATAACGGGCCGTTTCCCGGGAGCGCCGCTGGTAGGTGGCGAAGTCCATGGCGAGCCGGGGCCGCAAGAGTCAAGATGGTAGTTTCCGCCACTGATAGTGAACTCCCATGGCCACGGTCGATCCGATGCGTCGTACCAAGATCGTGGCCACGATCGGCCCGGCCACCGAATCCAAGCAGGTGCTGCGCCAGCTGATCGAAGCGGGTGCCACCACCTTTCGCCTCAACTTTTCCCACGGCGACCACGAGGACCACGCCGAGCGCATCATCGCCATCCGCCAGGTGTCCCAGGAGTTGGGGGTGCACATCGGCATTCTCCAGGATCTGCAGGGTCCCAAGATTCGCCTGGGGCGCTTTGAAGCTGGTCCGATCTCCCTGGCCACAGGCGATGCCTTCACCCTCACCTCCAGGCAGGTCAACTGCAACCAAGCCATCGCCACCGTTACTTACGACAAACTGGCCGAGGAGGTACACAATGGCTGCCGCATCCTGCTCGACGATGGCCGGGTCGAGATGGTGGTCGAGCAGGTCGACCAGACCGATCAAAGCCTTAAGTGCCGCGTCACGGTTGGGGGAGTGCTTTCCAATAACAAGGGGGTCAACTTCCCAGATGTGCAGCTCTCCATCCGGGCTCTCACCCCTAAAGATCGCCGTGACCTCGCCTTTGGCCTGCAACAGGAGGTCGACTGGGTTGCCCTTAGCTTCGTGCGCAATCCCTCGGACATGCAGGAGATCCGGGATCTGATTCGCAGCCACGGTTGCTCTACACCGGTGGTGGCCAAAATCGAGAAATTCGAGGCGATTGATTCCATTGATGCCATCCTGCCCCTCTGCGACGGCGTGATGGTCGCCCGGGGCGATCTGGGCGTCGAGATGCCGGCCGAAGAAGTTCCTCTGCTGCAAAAAGAACTGATTCGCAAGGCCAACAGCCTGGGCATCCCGATCATCACCGCCACCCAGATGCTCGATTCGATGGCCAGCTGCCCCCGCCCCACCCGGGCCGAGGTCAGCGACGTGGCCAACGCCATCCTGGATGGCACCGATGCCGTGATGCTCTCGAACGAAACCGCCGTTGGTGATTACCCGGTGGAAGCGGTGGCCACCATGGCCCGGATCGCCAGGCGCATCGAGCGCGACTATCCCCGGCGAATCCTTGATGGCCAGATGGCCACCACCATTCCCAACGCCATCAGCCAGGCCGTCAGCAGCATTGCCCGCCAACTCAACGCCGCTGCGATCCTGCCCCTGACCAAGTCGGGAGCCACCGCCCGCAACGTCAGCAAATTCCGGCCCAGCACCCCAATCTTGGCGATCACCAGTGAGGAGACCGTGGCCCGCCAACTGCAGTTGGTCTGGGGCGTCAATCCCCTGATGATCCCCGAACAACGCTCCACCGCCGGCACCTTCACCCTGGCCATGGGGGTGGCCCAGCAGAAAGGCCTGTTGCGGGAAGGCGATCTGGTGGTCGAAACCGCCGGCACCTTGGAAGGGGTCAGCGGCTCCACCGATCTCGTCAAAGTGGGCATCGTCTCGGCGGTGCTCGGACGGGGGATCGGCATCGGCACGGGTTCGGTGAGTGGCAAGGTGCATCTGGCCAGCTCCCCCGAGGAGGCGGACCGCCTCGTAAACGGTGAGATCCTGGTGGTGCGAGAAACCAATGCCGCCTATCTGGACGCAATCCGCAAAGCCAAAGGGGTGATTGTCGAAGAAGAAGGGCGCCAGGGCCACATGGCGTCCATCGCCGAACGGCTCGGTGTGCCGGTGATTTTTGGCGTCGCCAACGCCACGGTGGATCTGCGTCAGGGCGAAATTGTGACCCTCGAATTGCTACATGGGGTGGTCCATCGCGGCACCTAGAACCCCCACAGGAACCCCCACAGCTCCTTCCCAGCGCCCATCCTGTAAGGGACCGCTTTAACCCCCCATGCCCCGCCGTCTGCCCCTGCAGGAAACCATCGGCATGGCCCTGACCACGCTGCAGGCCAATCGGCTGCGCAGCCTGCTCACCATGCTGGGCATTGTGATCGGCAACGCCTCCGTCATCACCATGGTCGGGCTCGGCAGGGGGGCCCAAAATCTGGCGGAAGGCCAACTCAGCACCCTGGGGGCCAATGTGCTCTTCGTGGTGCCAGGCCGCAATGACACCAGACGCCAGGGCATTGATTCCCCCAAAACCTTGGTGCTGGAAGACGCCAAGGCGATTGCGGAACAGGTCCCGAGTGTGCGCAAAGTGGCCCCCCAGATCACCCTCAGCGAGGTGGTTCAATCCGGTTCGTTGAGTGCCACTGCCACCATCTCCGGCGTGACACCCGAATTTCTGCCTGTGCGCAGTTTTGAGATGGCCCAGGGCCGTTTCATCAACGCCAACGACATCTCCGGCGCCCGCATGGTCACGGTGATCGGCCCGGATCTGCGCGACAAACTGTTGCCCACCGGTGAGGCCATCGGCCGCCAGCTCCGCATCCGCGATCAAACCTTCGAGGTAATTGGCGTCTTGCAGGCCAAGGGGGCAGTCTTCGGCTCCAACCAGGACGAGGCGGCCTATCTGCCCCTGACCACCATGGTGAGCCGCCTCAGCGGCCGCGACCCGACCTACGGGGTCAACCTCAGTTTCATCAGCGTGGAGGCCATCAACGAACAGAGCACTGGGGCCGCCGCCTTCCAGATCACCAATTTGCTGCGCCAGCGGCACCGCATCTTGGGGGAGGATGATTTCGCTGTGCGATCCCAGAAGGATGCCCTGGCGATCGTCGGCAGGATCACCGGTGGACTCACCTTGATGCTGGCCGCCATCGGTGCCGTATCCCTGTTGGTGGGCGGCATCGGCATCATGAACATCATGTTGGTGTCGGTGAGTGAGCGCACCGAAGAAATCGGCCTGCGCAAGGCCCTGGGGGCCCGGCCCAGTGACCTGCTGCTGCAGTTTCTGGTCGAATCGCTGGTCCTGGCCAGTCTTGGTGGGGTGATTGGCAGCGCCATTGGCCTGGGCACCGTCGCCCTGGTGGCGACACTTACGCCCCTGCCGGCCGCCATCGAAGCCAGCACGGTGCTGACCACCGTGCTCTTGTCAGGATCGATCGGTCTGTTCTTTGGCGTGGTGCCGGCCCGGCGGGCGGCGAGCCTCGATCCGATCGTGGCCCTGCGCAGCCTCTGAGCCAGGCAAAGCCAGCCCAGCAAGTCTCCGACATGCTTGCCACAGCAGCGCAGCATTGGCAATAGTGAAGGATGAAAAAATCCTAAAGGCCGCAAAAAAGTCTCCTTTGCCACCAAATCCCCCTATGCACTAATGGCTAGATGGTCTTCCACCGAAGCCGATGACGTTGGAGCGGACCGCCCTTTCTGATCTGGAGACCACCGTTCTGGAGATTGAAGAGGAATCTGGCGTCGGGGACCTCGTCTGCAGTTACCGCAATGGTTCCGATCGCATGGTGATCTTGCGGTGCCTGGGACCTGACGGATTTTTTCTCGAACGGGTGGTGTTTCCCTTCGAAATGCTCAATTTCGCCTGTCCCAAGGACAGCGAAGTCAAGATTTGGACCCATGGCCTGGGCGGCCCCGAATTGGTCGAGGCCCTCTTGGCCGATGACCTGATCCTGGATCCTGTACCGCCAAGCTTGGCTGCGGACGCTCGCTTCGCTCCTGGATTGACAGGCGATTTGATCGAGTCCGACACCAGCTCCCCCTGGTTGACCAGCCTCTGAAGACAAACCCAGGCGTAAGCGGATCGCTCCGGGTTCCCTTTACACTTGTTCAAAATCGCTTGGACCCAATGAAGCAGCGCTGGCGCTTACTTGCTCTCTGGGGTCTGCCACTTCTGTTGGCGGCGTTTCTGGGCTGGCAAATCCTCTCCGGTGGTGCCTCCCGGTTCCGACCCGCTACCAGCGCTGCCGATGGCACGGTCGAAGCAAGCTCCCTAGCCAGTGGCCGCAACACCGCCGTGGCTCGCATGAGCTATGGCCGTTTCCTTGATTACGTCAAAGCGGGCCGGGTGACCGCGGTGGATATCTTCGATGGTGGTCGCACCGCCGTTATCGAAGCAGTCGACCCTGACCTGGACAACCGGGTGCAACGCCTGAGGGTCGACCTGCCCGGCGTGGCACCCGAACTGGTCAACAACCTCAAGGAACAGGGCATCAGCTTTGATGTCCATCCGCCCCGCGCCCCTTCCCCGGTGCTCGGCCTGCTGGGCAATCTGCTTTTCCCCCTCCTGTTGATCGGCTCACTGATCTTTTTGGCCCGCCGTTCCTCCGGCATGCCCGGTGGCCCTGGCCAAGCGATGCAGTTCGGCAAGACCAAGGCCCGTTTCCAGATGGAGGCGGAAACCGGCGTCAAGTTCGCCGACGTGGCTGGTGTCGAAGAGGCCAAGCAGGACCTCGAGGAGGTCGTCACCTTCCTCAAGACTCCCGAGCGCTTCACCTCGGTGGGGGCCAAGATTCCCAGGGGAGTGCTGCTGGTGGGCCCCCCAGGCACGGGCAAAACGCTGCTTGCCAAAGCCATCGCCGGTGAGGCGGGTGTTCCCTTCTTTTCGCTTTCGGGCTCCGAATTTGTCGAAATGTTCGTGGGGGTTGGCGCCAGTCGGGTGCGTGACCTTTTCAAGCGCGCCAAGGAAAACAGCCCTTGCCTGATCTTCATCGATGAAATCGATGCGGTGGGCCGGCAACGGGGCGCTGGCATCGGTGGCGGCAACGACGAACGGGAGCAGACCCTCAACCAACTGCTCACCGAGATGGATGGCTTTGAAGGCAACAGCGGCATCATCATCATTGCCGCCACCAACCGCCCCGATGTGCTCGATTCGGCCCTGATGCGTCCAGGTCGCTTTGACCGCCAAGTCAGCGTCGATGCCCCTGACATCAAAGGCCGCCTTTCGATCCTGAAAGTCCACAGCCGCAACAAGAAACTGGCCGAGGCCGTCTCGCTCGAAGCCATTGCCCGCCGCACTCCCGGCTTTACCGGCGCCGACTTGGCAAATCTGCTCAACGAAGCCGCTATTCTCACCGCCCGCCGCCGCAAGGAGGCCACCACCCTCACCGAAATCGATGATGCGGTCGATCGGGTGATTGCGGGCATGGAGGGCAAGCCCCTCACTGATGGTCGCAGCAAGCGGCTGATTGCCTATCACGAAATTGGCCATGCCTTGGTGGGCACCCTGGTGCGCCAACACGACCCGGTCCAAAAAGTCACCCTGATTCCCAGGGGCCAGGCCCAGGGACTGACCTGGTTTGCACCCGATGAGGAGCAGAGCCTGGTGAGCAAGGCCCAATTACGGGCCCGCATCATGGGGGCCCTAGGCGGTCGGGCCGCTGAAGACGTGGTCTTTGGTCATGCCGAAGTCACCACCGGTGCCGGCGGCGATATTCAACAGGTGGCTTCGATGGCCCGTCAGATGGTCACCCGCTTCGGCATGAGTGACCTGGGCCCCCTTTCCCTGGAAGCCGGCAACCAGGAGGTTTTTCTGGGCCGCGATCTGATGACCCGCAGTGACGTCTCCGACGCCATCGCCAACCGCATTGATGGCGCCGTGCGCTCGATAGTGCAGGATTGCTATACCGAAACTGTGGCGCTGGTCGCATCCCAAAGGGACTGTATGGATCGGTTGGTGGAATTACTGATTGAGAAGGAAAGTCTCGATGGTAATGAATTACGGCAGATTGTCTCTGAATACACCACCATTCCAGAGAAAGATCGCTTTTCGCCCCTGCTTGAAGAGGAACAGGCAGCAAAGCCCCTGGAACAACCTCTAGCTGCTCTCTAAATAGGACTCAATTCTCGTCTGGGCCCCTCCCAGGCCCTTCGGGAGTCAGAAGTATCAAAAATCCAGTCATTTCTCTAAGGAAATGACTGGATTTTTTACTGAAAACAACGAGATGCCGGCGTTATCACACCGACTTGATTGGCCGTTTGTCGATCACTTTGTCAATCAGGCCGTAGGCCTTGGCTTCCTCTGGCGACATGAAAAAGTCGCGATCAGTATCCGTCTG
>JBIIRU010000127.1:0-7294 GCA_044341355.1 Cyanobium sp.
ATAGTTCTTGGTAGTGAGCAGGTACGCCCCATCAATCTGGCCTGATGCCACCTGGGTAAAGAACTGTTTGATCAGGGGGTTGATGCCACGGGCGCTGAGCACCAGTTTCACCGCCGAGATCGTCCAGTAGAGGAGGAGGGCTCCCGCGCCGGCTAACAGGCCCTTGGAGCCGTAGTCCCTGGCCAATCCCCAATCCATGACGTCAACTTTGGCGTACAGCGGCTTGAGTCTGACCGACGACCCCGCCTTCCTGGCCCCTGGGCCCAGACTGGCCTTGCCTTGAAGCGGTGCCGCGCACCGGATCCCGTGCCCCTGGAGCCTCTATTGCCCCTGTTCCACCGGCTGAACCGCGAACATTTCGCCGGTGCCCTTGTGCGTTCGGGCAAGCCCGTGGCCGACCTGCGCTGGAGTGGCGGCAGGTTGACCCGTACGGCGGGCCTTTACCGACGGGGGCAACGGGCCGATGGACTGGGCTTCCGCGAGATCGTCCTTTCGCGGCCCCTGCTGGAACCCCTACCCAGGGAAGCCATCTTGAGTACCCTGGCCCACGAGATGATCCATGCCTGGGTCGACCAAATCCTTGGGGTGCGGGAGGCCCATGGCCCCCATTTCAAAGCGTGCATGGCCCGAATCAACCAGGCCCAAGACGAGTTTGAAGTGAGCCTTAGGCATGCCTTCCCAGTGCCGGTGCAGGAGGCTCGCTGGTTGGCCTGTTGCCCTGTCTGTGGCCTCAGGACCCCCTACCGAAGCAGGCGCAAGGGGCTGGCCTGCCGCCCTTGCTGTGAGACATTCCATGGTGGGCGCTGGGACAGCAATTGTCTGTTGGTCTTCGAACCCCAACTCAATCACCAAAAGAGCCAATAGCCATTTCAGGGCTTCAAACCACCGACAGTGAGGTTAGGGCAGGAGCAATCAACTGCCAATGGCCATTGGCTTGGCGCAACCAAGTGCCATATTCATCACAATAGGAATCGCCTAGGCCGGCTTCAGCTCCCAACCTCTCGGCGAGCTCACTCCGGGATTGGATTACTGCCAAGGGATTGACCGAAGACATCATCGAAGTCAGGTAAGAAACGACCATGGATTGAAAGACTGTCTGGGAATATTATCTCGCGGTTTTGGTTCCAACTGGAGTAATAACCGACTCTCTTCCAAATGCTAATTCTCTTTAGAAAGTCTTTCATTTCTTTTCCAGTTTCTTCGAGGTTCTATCGCGCTTTTTTGCCAGGTTGGGTCCAGGATCTCCCGGTGCGCCTTGGGAAACCGGCATGGAGCCAGGCCCGTACTCGTTAAGGTGGACTGATGGACTACGCCCCCTACGGATCTACCCCTGATCCCGACCCTGCCTACGCGCAAAGAACGACCCGAAACAGGGGTTTGGATCGAGAGTCGGAACGGGAACGCCAGCTAGGGCAAAGGCCCATTACCCCCCGTGATCGCCCCTGGGGAGACGATCCGCTTGAACAACGATTGGATCGCTGGGTTCACCGCGGCCGTCAGTTGGTTGAAGGGGTCTCTGGTGCCAGACCGGGATCAAGACAACCTCCAGCCCCAAGCGAGAATCGTCCTGGGGGACGGGGAGCGGGGATTGAGGGCCTGGGCCGCTGGATGGGCAATCGTTTCGATTGGCTGCTGGACGATGGCGAAGATTGGCGCGAGCCCTGGCAGGAGGCTGATTCGCCACGACATGGCAGGCTCGTGGCCCCTGGAACGCCAACAGAGGCTGCCAAGGGTGGTTGGGTTGAGGATTCCGTCCTTAGGCAGCCGGAGTTCGCTGGGAACCCGCCCCTTGCCCGGCGGCGCCTTGAAGCCGTCTCGCTGCGGGGGCGCGGCCACCTTTCAACCAACCCCGCAGCGGGGAGCGGGGGCAGCCAAGTGCCGCCGGGAGGCTCCCCCGCCCTTGAGGACCAGGATCTGGCCAGACCCCCCTTGGCCCCATCTGAGGCCTGGCCAGAGGATGACGTGTTCAAGTTGGATCGCTGGCAGCGTCAAACTCGCCAGGGTTCAGGACCCCTCCCAGATCCTGCTCCACCGCAGCGGGATTCCTTTTCAGCTCGTCCCTTACCTCGCTCCAGCCGGCGTCGCTGAGCTTGGGTCTTGCCGGCCTTTCGTGGTGGGTCCCTTGATAACTGCGGGCCCCAGCCACCGCTCCAGGGCCGGTGAAAACACTTCTCGAATCACCGTCAGCGCCTTGCCCTGACGAAAAAAACGGTAGTAGCGGCTCCAATAGGGACCGGGATTGCCAAAACGGTCCTGCAGCCAGGGACTGTTCACCTGGGCCAGTCCATCCACCTCGCGGAACAGTTCGGTCCTGCCCGCGGTGAGATTTCGCCAGATCGGCTGGCGATGGTCCGGGAGGTGGTGCTGGGCCTCGTCCAAGGTCCACCAGCTTTCCGCCCAGCCAAGGGTTTCGCTGCCGCAGCACAGCCAGACCTGGCGCCGTAGCAGTGGGGAAACCAGCTCGCTGACCTGGACAGGCGCCTCCAGGGCGGGATTGGGATCTGGAGCCATGGCGATCAATTCCACCTCGACGGCCTGACCCGTGAGCAGTTCCAGATGCCTGGTGGGACTGCCATCCCCAAGCAGCAGCAGTTTCCAACCACCGCCCAATACGCTTGCGGCTCTTCCGCTCAGGACTTCGTCTGCGGAGGCCTGCCAAAGCACCTGCGGCGAACTTTGCAGCGGTTGGTGTGGCGGTAGGGGGATCACCCGCCCCCCACGATCGCCAGCCTGCGGGCCACCCCCTCCCGTTCGACCAGGGCGCTTTCGGCGTCGGTGGACCGCAACCGCCAGCCTGTACCACCAATGGTTTCACCAACGTTGACACTGGTGGAGGTGGCGCCGATCTGGAAGATGGCCGAGCCAGGTTTGCCCGGGGCTGCCACCAGGCCCACCAGTTGGGGTATGGGACCGGGAATTGCGGAACTGGTAGCGGGTATGGCCCGGGCCAGCTTGGGGCTCAGGGGCACCTTCAGCAAGGGGGCCGTGGCGGGAGCTGCCAGGGGGAGTTCGGAGAGCTGCTGCATCCAAGGCTCTTCTGGAGGTGGTGGCGGGGCAACGCTCTCGGCGACTTGGGCCCCAGGGGCGACCAACGGCTGGCCGCGGGGAATGGCTTCCAAACTGGGGGCCGCTGGTGTGGTCAGCACCTGGACCTGAGTGGGCATCGGTTCGGGGTTGGCTGGTCCCAGGGAGCGCAAGCGTTCGACCATGAGCAGATTGCGCTCCTGGCTGAGACTCCGTTGCAGCTGGGTCCATTGCTGGACAAAAAGGAGGGCTGCGATGGTGCTGACCAGCCCCATGCCCGCAAGGGCCAGCCAGAGCCAAGAGGTGGGTGGGTGGCCGCTTGGGCTGGGGTGGAGGGGGGGCGGGACAGCCTCCTGGGGGGGATCATTGGCCGTCGCCTGGGCGGCTAGGAATCGTTGGCCCCGACCAGTCCAAGGGGTCGAGCCTCCGGCGGGAGGGCGATGCGGACTGGGTGCAACCTCCGGATCCACCTGCAGATCGATGGTCTGATCCGGATCGAAGACCCTGTTCATCATTTGTTCGGCCTTCAGTTCCCAGTAGGCACGCGAGATGGGAAGACGCTTGAGATCGCTCACCGCTGATTTCCTAACGGCTGGTAAGAAACCTTATCGGAGTTTGTCTGGCGTCGTTCCAGTTCAAGCCATAGCAACAAGGCAGTCACGTCAGCAGGGCTGACCCCTGGCACCCTACCGGCCTGGCCCAGGGTGAGGGGTTTGAGGGCCGCCAGCTTCTCCCTCGCTTCGGAAGAAAGATTGGTGATGCGGTGATAGGCAAGGTTGGGGCTCAGCGCCCTGCCCTCCTGTCTTCTGGCCCGGGCAATCTGTTGTTCCTGGCGGGCCAGGTAGCCGCTGTACTTGATGTCGATCTCGGCCCCGTCACGTACCTCATCGGGGAGGGAGGCGGGACTGAGGCCATGGCGCTGCAGGTCGATGGCGTGGAACCCTGGACGCCGCAGCAGGTCGGCCAGGGTGATGGAGCCCTTGATCGGGGCCCCTGTCTCGGCACCGATTGCGTCGGCGGCCCCATCGGCCATACGTAGCCGGACGCTTTGCAGCCGTTGCTTTTCGGATTCAATCGCCGCCAGCTTGGCCTCAAAGAGCTCCCAGCGCCGATCATCGATCAGGCCCAGGCTGCGGCCCAAAGGTGTCAGGCGTCGATCAGCGTTATCTCCCCGCAGCACCAGGCGGTACTCGCTGCGGCTGGTCAGTACCCGGTAGGGCTCCTTGAGGTCTTTGGTCACCAGGTCGTCGATCATGGTGCCGATATAACTTTCTTCGCGGGCCAAGATCACCGGATCCTGGTTGCCAAGCTGCCGGGCGGCGTTGAGGCCAGCCACCAGCCCCTGGGCGGCTGCCTCTTCATAGCCCGTGGTGCCATTGAGCTGACCCGCCGTAAACAGGCCGCCGATGCGTTTGCTCTCCAGGGTGGGCCAGAGTTGGGTGGCAGGCAGGTAGTCGTATTCGACGGCATAGGCCGGGCGCAACATCACGCAGTTCTCCAGCCCAGGCAGGGTGCGCAGCAGGCTGAGTTGCAGCCGTTCGGGCAGGCCTGTGGAAAAGCCCTGCACATAGATCTCGGGGGTGTCGCGGCCTTCGGGTTCCAGAAATATCTGGTGACTATCCTTATCGGCAAAGCGCACGATCTTGTCTTCAATTGAAGGGCAATAGCGCGGGCCCTTGCTGTCGATGAAGCCTCCGTAGATCGGGGTCAGCTGCAGATTGTCCCGGATCAATTGATGGGTAACTGCGGTGGTGCGGGTGATGTGGCAGCTCATGGGGGCGCCGCTGACCCAGGCACTGGGATCGAAGGAGAAAAAGCGGTGGTGGGCGTCGCTGGGTTGCTCCTCCAGTCGGTCCAGGTCCAGGCTGCGGCGATCGACGCGGGCCGGAGTGCCGGTCTTGAGGCGATCGGTGACGAAACCCAACTGCCGCAGAGCTTCGGTCAGTCCTTCGGAGGCTTGTTCGCCGGCGCGGCCCGCCGCCATCGAGCGGTCGCCCACCCAGATGCGGCCCCCCAGAAAGGTGCCCGTGGTGAGGATCACAGCGCCGGCAGCGTAGGCGCTGCCGAAATAAGTGCGTACACCCAAAACGCGGGCGGTTGGTCCCCTGGAGCCAGGGCTGGCTGTTGGATCTCCCTCGACGACGAGCCCGGTGACCATCGCCTCCCGCAGGTGCAGGTTGGGCGTGTGTTGCAGCAGTTGCAGCATCTGGCGGGCGTACTGCCGTTTGTCCGTCTGGGCCCGAAGGGCCCAGACCGCAGGACCGCGGCTGGCGTTGAGCACCCGCTTCTGCAGGGCGGTGGCGTCGGCAAGGCGACCAATGACGCCACCAAGGGCATCTACCTCATGGACAAGCTGGCTTTTGGCCGGCCCCCCGACCGCTGGATTACAGGGCTGCCAGGCGATGCGGTCGAGGTTGAGGCTGAACAGGGCTGTACACACCCCGAGTCGGGCAGCGGTGAGCGCCGCCTCGCAGCCGGCATGGCCACCACCGACCACGATCAAGTCGAAACTTTCGCTGGGATCTGGCAGGGGACTGGTGGGATGCATCAGCTCAGGCTATCGACAGAGACGATCGATCCAGGCATTCGATCCAGGCATTCGACCAAGGCGATCGATCCAGGCATTTGACCCAGGCCAAGGTTTAAATCTTCACCTTCTGGAGTGGCTTGGCCTGATGGACGAGCCAAATAGATTAACGCTGACGTTAAAGCGACATCGCCATTTATCTGAAATTGATACCACCATTCCCAGACCTATCTCCCATCATCGGGAATCTGGGAGCCACTCAAGGCAGTAACGAATCATGCAGCTTGCTGCAGTCGCTGTTTGTAGGCTGCCAGGGTGCCGGCGTTGATCCAGCCGGTGGCGATTGTTTTGCAGTGGTCATGGCTGATCTGACCGCGATGAATGTGGGAGAGGCCCGCCGGGAAGATGGCCAAAGTACCTTTTTCGGCGGGAAGGCAATACTGCTGCCAGAGAAATTCAGTGCCACCGTCAGGAACGGTGTCGCAGTAGAGAATCCAGGCCAGCACCCGGCGAATCGGTTCGGTGGCTTCGTCGCTGGTGTTCCAGTCGCAGTGCCAGGCAGCGAAGCCCTCGCCTGGCCCATAGTGCTGCAGATTGAACAGGGGGTTGACGAACAGGGATCGTTCCGGGCAGCACTCAAGAAACTGGGGCCGCTCCGCCAGCCAGCGCCTGAGCCCCGCCGACACGCCCCTAATCACCACCTCAGAGAGGCCATAGGCTTCGGCATCTTGGCGGTCCAGCGCCACCAGACTGATATCGGTTGACACCTTGGCCGGGGGATGGTCACCTGGGCCCTCGCCGAAGACCACACCCCGCCGCTGCAGATCGCTGCGACGGGCATAAAAGCCAAGCACCGCATCGGCTAGGGCCAGGTAGCCCGGATCCTGGAAGATGCCGATCAGCCGCATGGGCTAGGGGTGGGCCCAGGGGTGGCCACCGGTGTGGCAACCCCGAGGGAACGCTCCAGTCCTGCCATCACCACATCGGCCACGGTTTTGACCCGATAGCGGCAGGCCTGGGTTTCGCTCGAGCGGAAGCTACCAGTTTCCCAATACTTGTTGCTGCCAGCACCACCGCCGCAAAGACCGAAGTAATCGCAGCTAGATCGACACAACTCAATCCCCGCGACCATGTCGCGCTGCATGCGCTGAAACTTCTCGGTGCTGATCACACTTTCGAGACTGTCGTGTCGCACATTGCCAAGCACAAAGTCACCGTATTCTTCGGTTGAAACCGCCAGCAGCTCGGGATCAAAGGTGGAGAAATTACCTTGATAGTCCACATTGACAATAACGAAGGCACGGTTCATATCGGTGTCCTGTAAGCGCTCTTCGCTGTAGATCAAACTGCAGGTGGTTTCAAACTCACGCAGATTAAGGGCACCCGGTTCAGCGGCCACCAGGGCCCAGAATTCGTCGAGAAAACGTTTGTATCGGGCTTCACTTTCAGGGCGGTCCAAACTGGATTGGCGGTTCACCCCTTCGGTTTCCTCCATGTTGAAGCCCACTTCGCGGATGCCGTGATCCACGAAAAACCGAAAGATGGCTTCGGCATGATCCAGGGATTCGTCCGTCAGTACGGAAATGACATGGAAGGGCAGGTTCTCCTGCTTTAAGCATTGAATACCCCGCAGGGTGGCTGCGTGACTTCCCAGGCCGCTGCGGGTGCGGCGGTGGGCATCGTGGAGGAAGGCGGGGCCATCCAGGCTGACGCCGACGGTGATTTCGTTGCGGCGGAAGCACT
>JBIIRU010000128.1:0-7266 GCA_044341355.1 Cyanobium sp.
GCTCCAAACAGGGTCACAGACCGGCCCACCCATTGCAACAGCAGAGAACTGATGGAGGCGAACCGTCAGCCCCGGCTACGCCGGGGCTGCTCCTCCTGAGTTACACCACTCCACGGGACGCTGCTCCAACACCTGTGCAAAATCCCTCTACCTTCGGATCAGACGGTCCATACTTTGCCCATACTTCCATATTGTACCCACGGTGCTACGTTAACAATTGTACTCTCTCGAATATTGAACTCTCGGCTTTAAATGGCGGTTATTTAGACACGCTCACTTACCCTTCCATTAGCGGTTATCCGCGGACCTGGGCCCAAGCCTCCCTCTCGGCACCACCGGCCGCCCCCGTCCCCGGCCCCCTGCCTGCCCTTGGGGCCGCCGCTGCCTTTGGCTTCAGCCGCAAGCTGAGGAAGCGGATTAAACGTAGCAACAACGCTGTTTCCAGCAGCTATAGTCTCTGACTCGAAACCTGGCACCTTTTGTTGCTGCCAGAGCCCGATTGGCCTTGGGCAGTTGGCCTTTTTGAATCCCTAGCCAGCGGGCAACTTTAAGCGACCGCTGGCTATCAATTAGCCCGCCGGTCGCAGCTATTTTGTGCATAACTGATTCGCATCTTTATATACTTTTCTTCAGCTTCCATAGTCCTAAAAGGTTATACGATTACAATAATAGCTCCGCTTCCCAGGCGCTGGGCCCTGGCCCCATTGACCCGCCAGCACCTCTCCGCCAGCTGCTGCCATTGCAGCGACAGCGGTATCTCCAGCACGCCGCCCCACGGCAGCACCTGCTGGCCAGCGGCCACCCCCCTTGCGGCCGGCGCCCTTGGCGCCACTGCCGCCAGGTCCCGTCTAAGGCGCCGAGACCCAGTCAATCGTTCCAGATCGATCCCCACCTTGATGCCGCTGGGATCGCGATTCCTGAGGAACCAGCTCGATATGGGGCTTGCCACGACGACCGTATTACAATCAAATCAAACGTCGTACAGCGTCGAGGCTGGGTCATGCCACTCACAGTCAGGCTGGACAGCGAAACCGAACGCTGCTTCCAGGAGCTTCTAGCTGCCACAGGCCAGGACAAGAGCTCGCTCATCCGCCAGCTGATCCGAGATCGCTGGCAACAGCGCCGGCCCTCCCCCTCGATCACCGAGAAGTTAGGCGGGCATCCCGATCGCTTCCTCGACAACCTGCCAATCGGCAGCGCCGAACGCCAGCAACGGCGCCGGCTGCTCTCCGAGCACCTCCAGGCTCGCCGGCTGGAGCGGTGCTGATGCGTCGGATCCTGATCGACTCGGGAGTTCTGCTCAGCTACTACCAGCAGCAGGAGCCCCTGCATCAAGCGGTGCTGGCCTTCTTTGATCAGAACGCCGCGCAACTGATTACGTCGCCGATCTGCATCGCGGAGGTGCTCTGGCTGCTGGGCGCTCCCTCTGATCCCCGCGTTCTGACCGCGCAGAACCACCTGCTCGGGGCCGTCAGCCGCGGTGGCATCGAGGCGATCAACCTGCTTCCGGAGGATTACGCCCGCATCGCTGAACTCAACCAGCGCTACGCCGATCTGCCCGGTGATATCGCCGATCTCACCTTGGTGACACTCTCGGAGCGGCTGGAGATCGCCGAGATCCTGTCTCTAGACAGCGACTTTGATGTCTATCGGCGTTTCCGGCGTGAGCCTTTCCGCCGGGTTTGCCTGCCGTGAGCCAAGGGGGCTGAGGTGGCTGCCACGGCCACGACGGCATCCAGGGCCAGCAACCGCACCGCCGGATGGGAGGCCAGCAGTCGCTGAAAGCCGCTGGCGATTCCAGCTTGCCCACCAGATCAGCACATGGGTATCGAGCAGAATCACGCCAAGACTTCCCAGTCGTTCTCGCCGACGGGCGCGAACGGGTCGTCAAAGCGCAGCACCGAGCGGCGCAGCGCCTCCAGGGGGTCGGCGGCGGGCCGGGCCGGCCGATAGGGACGCACCTCCAGGGTGGGCCTGCCGTGATCGGTGACCACCAGCGGTTCACCGCTGGCCTCCACCTGGCGGAATAGCTCTAGGGCCTGGGCCTTGAAGCGGGATTTCGAGACCTGCCGCGGCGACCCCGGCGGCAACGGCCCGGATGGGAGGTCCATGGCAACTACAAAATGACCATGGTCATCAGACTATGTCAAATCAACGGCCGTTTCTGGCGCAGCAGGGAAGTGCCGGCAGGTAGCCGCGGCTGATGGCCACGGGAGTCTTGGCTCAGCGCTCAGCGAAGGACCAAGCTCTAGCATTTAAGCTAGCTTGAATAAAATTAAAGTTAGCTAGCTAGCTACTATGACGGACTCCTGCCCCTCCGGCTCCTGGCGCCAACCGACCATTGCGGTGCCCTTGGCGGCAGCCAAGAACCAGCTCTCAGCCTTGGTGGCTCGGGTGGAACTGGGGGAGGAGATCGCCATCACCCGTCGCGGGGTGCCGGTGGTGCGGTTGGTGCCCGAATCAGGTGAACGCAACGGGCCTGCAGGGCGCCACGAGCGGGTGGCCCTGGCGCTGGAGCGGTTGCAGCAGCTGCGGAGTGGCGTTGTTTTGGAGGGCGACCTGGGGCTGATCGCCCGGGAGGGCCTGGATTGAACCCGGCGATCGCAACCACCGCCTTTGTGCTCGACAACTCCGTGCTCTGCGGCTGGATCCTCGCCAATCAGGCGACGACCTACAGCGACGCGGTGGCTGGCCTGCTGCCGGTGGTTGATGCCCACGCCCCCTGGCTGCTGCAGCTGGAGTTCACCAATGTGCTGCGCACTGCTTGCCGTCGCGGCACTATCGACATCGCTGCGGCCCGCGAGATTGTCGATCAGGTGGCCCTGCTGCCAATCCGCATCGATGCCGCCCCTCCCCAGCCAGCCGCCTTGCTGAGCCTGGCTTTGCGCTTTCAGCTCACCAGCTACGACGCGGCCTACCTAGAGCTCGCCCTACGGCTGCAGCTGCCGATCGCCACCCGCGATGACGCGCTGGCTGAGGCGGCCTGGGCTGCTGGGGTGGGGGTACTCACCGCCTAGACGCCCGCAACCGTGGCGCCAGCGGGCGATGGTCGCCGACGGGCGCGAACGGGTCGTCGAAGCGCAGCACCGAGCCGCGCAGCTCCGCCAGGGGGTCGGCGTCTGGCCGGGCCGGGCGACAGGGGCCCAGCTCCAGGGCCCACCCGCATGACCTCATAGCTGAGGATGGCCTGAGCCATGCCCGGATGCCAGACGCTGCCGGGGCTGTGCTTGCCGCACCCGCCAACGCAAGCGCCTGCAGTAGCCGAAGGCGACGCCGGTGCCAATCAAGGGAAGGGGAGCTGGTACGGACTGGGGAGTGCCGGCACTGAAGGAGTAAATCGCTCCTAGCCCAGCAGGACCTCCCGATTCGGTGGCAATGAAATACTGACCTCCTCCAGCTGCCGTCAGCGCCGCAAAGGGCTGGTTATTGATGGTGTCTGTGAAGCTACTGATGAGAGTAATCAAGCCGGTATAGCTGTTGAATTCATAAACACCACCCTTTCCATTTGGACCCCCACGAGTGATGGCGCCATAGTAAAGATTATCTCCAGCTTCGGTCAATGGTCCAAATGGATACATGCCGTTAGCACCTGTAAAACTCCCCTTGAGGGTAATCAAACCAGTGACACTATTAAACTCAAAAATGCCACCTTTACCATTGGCGCCGCCAGTATTCGTGGTGCCGTAAAACAGGCCGCCAACAGCGGCTGTCAGCCCCGCATAGACGCTGGTGCCGTCGACACCTGTAAAGCTGTCCTTCAGGGTGATCAAACCGGTGTTGCTGTTGAACTCGAACACAGCGCCATTCGCATTGCCGCCAGCCCCCCATAGAGTTGTGCCGTAATATAGGCCTCCTCCAGCCGCTGTCAGTGGCGCCAGCGGATAGGCGCCATTTGCCAGCGTGAAGCTGGCCTTGAGGGTGATCGAACTAGTGTTGCTGTTGAATTCAAAAACACCTCCTCGATTTGAACCACCGCCTTGATAAGCTGTGCCGTAATAGATGCCACCTCCAGCCGCCGTAACGGCACCGCCCGGATTGGCGCCATTGGCTCCCGTAAAGCTGTTTTTGAGGGTAATCGATCCAGTGCCGCTGTTGAACTCAAACACGCCTCCTTCACCATTATCACCACCATATCGAGTTGTACCGTAATACAAACCACCCCCAGCCGCTGTCAGAGCTGCAGAAGGCCCTGAGCCATCGGCCCCAGTGAAGCTGTCCTTGAGGGTGATCGAACCAGTGCTGCTGTTAAACTCAAACACGCTTCCGTTGATACCAGCTCCAGCTCCACCTTGATAGGTTGTGCCGTAATAAATACCACCTCCAGCCGCTGTCAACTGAGCCATGGGATACATGCCGTTGGGCCCCGTGAAGCTGCTGACAAGTGTGATTGCCGGAGCGGCAACCACAGGCAGCGAGGCAGCCATCACCAACACAGCACTGCCAGCGAAAGGCAACGCCATTGCCGAAAAATTGCTTGTCCTGCGCATGGGTAGGCATCTCGTTTTGCGTTGGCATCTTTAGCACTCAAAGCGAGTGGGCGAGGGCGTGTCGGTTGCGCAGCTGACCTTGAGCCAATTCAGATGGTGTTGACTACAGATCGCTGGCCTGGCGCGACGCGCGCCTCGCCCGGACGGAACTGGCTTACTGGCGCACGCCCATCGGCGAGGAAGCTGCTCACGGCCCAACCCGGGCCGCCTCCAGCAGCCGCAGGGCCAGGGCTTCGCCACTGCGCATCGCCCCCTCCACCCGCCCGAAGCCGGGCCCCTCGATGAAGTCGCCGCAGAAACCGACGCGGCTTTGGCGGCAGAGGGCCAGCGCCTGGGGCAGACCCGGCTGTTGGGGAAAGGCGGCCCCCCAGCGCATCAGCTGGCTATGGACCCCGGGCCAGGGGGCTTCCCCTGGCGGCAGCGGCCCCGGAGGTTCTGGAATCCAGGCCGCCAGGGCCCCCTGGAGCCCGCTCTCTAAGGCGGCGATCACCTCCGCCTCCCGTTGTTGCGCTGGCGCGCTGCCCAGATGCTTGGCGATCGATGAGCGAGAGCCATAGACGTTGAGATGCTCGCCGGCAAAGGTGCCGGTGGAGTGGGCCACCACCGCACAACGGCCGTCCTCAAGGGGCTGAATGGCGACGCGCCGCAACCCCCAGCGCTGCTGGGCCGCCGTATCGAAACTGAGCAGCCGGAAGGGCAGGGCCAGCCAGGGGGCGGCGGCGTTGGCCGGCACCACCATCATCAGATTGCTGCGGGCCTCAGCGCGGATCGAGGCGATCGCCGCCAGGCTGTGGGCCAGCTCTGGATCGGCCCGTGCGGCTGCCCCTTCCGCCAGGGGCAGGGTCTGCCAACCGAGCACCAGCCGGCTGCGGGGATGGGCCAACAAGGTGCTGCCCAGCACCAACCAATCCGCTTCCGCCAGCAGCTCTTTGGCGCTATCCAGCAGTTGCCACCGTCCTTCGCTGCTGGTCTCCAGGTGGCGCACCAGGATGCCGTAATGGGCGTCGATGGCGCCGTCGGCCAGGGCCAGCAAACCGCGGCAGAGCTGTTCCATGCCCAGGCGACCGCGATAGAGCCGGCCCTGGCAAAAGGGATCTTCCAGCCGACCCGTCAGGCCGCCATCTTTGTCCAGGCAGGCCAGAGTTCCTTGCCAGGGCTCTATCCAGCCACCGGCCAGCAACGGCGCCAGCAGGGCGGGATCGGGGCTGGCGCTGATGTTGAACAGGGGGGCGCCGTGGTCGATGCGCAGGTGGCTGTCCTGACGGGAGCGGCGCGTGGCGGTGCGGCCCCCGGGTCCGCGGCCGCTCTCCCACAGGCTGATGCGATCCGCTGGCCAACCCTGGCGCCGCAGACTGGCCACCAGGGCACAGCCGCCGACACCGGCTCCGATCACGGCGAGGTGGGGTGCATCGGCCCTGGGCCTGGGCAAGCCGCTCATCAAAACCCTTGGGATCACCCCAGCTTGACGCAAGGGGAGGCAGTTGGCCGCAAATTGATCGAGACCTTCTTACCGGAGGCGCTCCGGCGTGATGCCATGCCGGAGCGGCAGGTTTCCGAGGCCACGTAACATTTGTTACCAGCATCGGCACTAAATGCTGCCTAGGGGCACGGGGCCTTGTGCCTAACTTCTAATCAAGACGTTCGTTCGCCCCCGTTGGTCCTTTTCCGCCACTTCTCCAGGCGCAATTTCCTGCTATTGCTGCCAGCTGCCGTGTTGCTTGGCGGTGGCGGCCAGTTGCTGGCGCTAGCCCAGGGGGCCCAAAGCCAAACGTGGACAGGCGACCAACCACGGGAAGTGAATGTCTATTCCGGACGCCACTACAACACCGACAAGCGCCTCTATCAGCGCTTCACCCAGCAGACAGGCATCAAGGTGAACCTGCTGGAGGGCAAGGACGACGAGCTGATCCAGCGCCTGCGCAGTGAAGGCAGCAACGCCAAGGCCGATGTGCTGGTGTTGGTGGATGCGGCCCGCCTCTACCGTGCCCAGCAGGCAAACCTGTTCCAGCCGATCAGCTCCAGCCAACTCAACAGTGCGGTGCCCGCCAACCTGCGGGACTCCCGGGGCCGTTGGTACGCCCTCACCCGCCGCGCCCGCCCGGTGATCGTCAATGCGGCGCTAGTTAAACCCAGCTTGATCCGCACCTATGCCGACCTGACGCGGCCAGAACTGAAGGGAAAGTTATGCCTGCGCGATCGGGCCAACGTCTACAACCAGTCGCTGGTGGCAGACCAGTTGATTCAGCGTGGCCAGGCCGCTACGAGAACCTGGTTGAAGGGCCTGGTGGCAAATGTCAAGCAGCCCTACTTCTCCTCCGACACACCAATCGCCCGCGCCGTCGGCCGGGGCGAATGCGGTGCCGCCATGGTGAACCACTACTACCTGGCCCGCCTGTTGGCCCCTGGCAGCAGCGCCGCCGACCAAGCCGCCGCCGCCAAGGTGACCGTGGTGTGGCCCAAGCCCACCCATGTGAATGTCTCCGCCGGGGGCGTCACCCGCTATGCCCGCAACCCGCAGCATGCCCAAAAGCTGCTGGAATTTCTCGTCTCCCCCAGCTCTGGGGAGGGCTATGCAGCCGCCAATAACGAATATCCGCTCAGGGGTTGGGGCAACAACCCGATCCTCAAGCGTTTCGGCAGCTTCACTGCCTCTGCGGTGAGCATCGAGCAAATGGGTAGGCGCAATGCCGAGGCCGTGCAGCTGATGGTTCAGGCTGGCTGGCAGTAGGTGCACCTGAGTTTGAGCGGTAGAGCTTCAGTGGCGGCCAAACCCGCGATC
>JBIIRU010000130.1:0-7244 GCA_044341355.1 Cyanobium sp.
CCGTTGACCGTTTTCGAAGGTCGCTTCACCGACGTCGGCCAGCTGCGCATCGCCGTGGTGGTCGCCCGTTTCAATGATCTGGTCACGGGCAAGCTGCTCAGCGGCTGCCTTGATTGCCTCAGCCGCCATGGCATTGATGTGGCCGCCAGCAGCAGCCAGCTGGATGTGGCCTGGGTGCCCGGCAGTTTCGAAATTCCCCTGGTGGCCCAGCGGCTGGCGGCCAGCGGTCGCTACCAGGTGGTCATCACCTTGGGGGCCGTGATCCGCGGTGACACGCCCCATTTCGATGTGGTGGTGGCGGAGGTCAGCAAGGGCGTGGCCGCCGTGGCCCGGGACACTGGCATTCCAGTGATTTTCGGCGTCCTCACCACCGACACCCTGCAGCAGGCCCTGGAGCGAGCAGGCATCAAGAGCAACCTTGGCTGGAGCTATGGCCTCCAGGCCCTGGAAATGGGCAGTTTGATGGCGGCGCTGGCCGGGTGAAATCCAAGCGCAGCCACCTGGCCGGACGCCTGAGGCCGCGTCAGGTGCTGATGTTGTGCGCTGGCCTCGATCTGCTGGGGGTCGCTGCCGGCGCCGCCCTGCTCGATGGCTTCGGGGGGACGAATCTTTTGCAGCATCCCCAGTGGGTCATCCCCTTCGGGTTCGCCTACGTCCTGTTCAGCTGGCTGTTCGGCAGTTACACCCTGTTGCGCTTACCGCGCTTGCGGGGTGTTCAGGTGTTGGTGCGGCTGGGGATGGCAGCCCTAGCCACCTCGTTGATTGTGGTGCTCGCCTATTGGGTGCTGAGACTGCCTCCCAGCTTCACCCTTGGCTATCGCCGGACCCAGCTGCTGCTGCTGGCCTGGCTCAGCCTTTGGGCGCTGGTTGTACGGCTTGCCCTGCGGCGGATGGTCCGCCTTCGCCAGCCCAGCTTCCCAAGCCTGCTGGAAAAGCTGGAATCCCTGCAGCAGCGTCTGCTGCCGGCCCTGTTGCCCGAGGAGGCCCTGACCTTGGAGGGCCTGCCCTGGGCGGATCCCCTGAGCGTGCAGCGCCAGCTCAAGCGGGGCGCCGATGTTGCCGTGGCTTTGCTGCTGCTATTGGCAGCCCTGCCCCTGATGGCCTTGGCAGGGCTGCTGATCTGGCTGGAGGACCGGGGGCCGGTTTTCTTCGTGCAGGAGCGCAGTGGCCTGATGGGTAGAAGCTTCCAGCTCTACAAGCTGCGCACGATGTGCCAGGCCGCTGCCGATGCCCCGGCCACCTGGACGGTGCGCGGCGACGCCCGCATCACTCGCACCGGCGCGATCCTGCGCCGGGTGCGGCTTGACGAACTGCCGCAACTGCTCAACGTGCTGCGCGGCGATATGAGCCTGATCGGGCCGCGCCCGGAGCGCCCGGAGCTTGAGTATGACCTCGAGAGCCGGATTCCCCATTACCGCAAGCGCCACTGGATGCCCCCGGGCCTGAGTGGCTGGGCCCAGGTGTGTGCCCCCTATGCCGCGAGTGTCGAAGAGGCCGAACTAAAGCTCAGCTACGACCTTTACTACCTGCGGCATTGGGGCACTGCGCTCGACCTGCTGATTTTGATGAAGACGATTAAGACAGTGCTCAAGGCCAGGGGCCGCTAACTGTCGAGTCCCATCCGGATGGGCCTGCCGGCAAAACGCGAGCTAGCAGGGTAGTCAAAATATGGAATCAAGCGGATGAAGAGATTCGAACTCTCGACCCTCTCCTTGGCAAGGAGATGCTCTACCACTGAGCTACATCCGCAGATCACCGGCCGAAGCCGGCGTTCCGGGCGACAGCGCCGCCAACTGAGCCATCATGCACCATCAAGGGTACCCCTTGGCTCAGCCGAGCCGCATCAGTCGCTGGCTGGTGGCCTCCTGGAAGCCCAGGCGTTCGTAGAAGCCGTGGCTGTTGGTGGTCATCAAATAGACACGCTCGGCCGCCGCGACCGTTGGTGCGGCCAACAGCGTGGCCACCAGGCGGCGGCCCAGACCCTGTCCCTCCTGCTGCCGGGCTACCACCACATCCCAGAGGACGGCCCTATAGGCACCATCGCTGGTGCAGCGGCCGAAGCCCACCAGCTGGCCGTCCTGCCAAGCGGTCACCACCGCTTCGCTGCCCCGCAGCATCCGGCGAAGCCCAGCGAGGGAGCGTCCCTGGGCCCAGAAGCTGTGGGCCTCGAACAGCTGTTTCAGCTGTTCCATGGCCCGCACAGGCCGCAGCCCGGGGCCGAAACCAAGCCGCAGGCCAGGGGCGCCGCGTCGGTGGCACAGGAGCTGGATGGGGCTGCCCAAGGGGGGGGAGGGATTGCCCTGGAAAGCCTACGGGCCGGCCTGGTGCAGGGCCGGGTGGTTATCGAGCTGCGGCTGCGCCTGCGCACCCATCTCAAGGAGCACTTCAGCCCCCAGGCGGAGACTTTGTTGTCATCATCACGGTTCGTTAAGGCAAAGATCTGTTCTGGGTAAGCCCTGTTACGTATTTGTGTAAGCTGAATTACCAAGAATCTTCGCTAAGTAGCTTCAGGCTCAAGGCCGATCGCTCCAGAGCCAACTGGACTGAGTCCACCCCGTAGCATGGGCCTGTTAGGATTCTGTCACAAAAGCCTTTGGTCGTGTTGACTACCGCCTTGCCCTAAGGCTATTGTAACTAGTGAGTCAACAACCACTGAAACTTTGGCCTTCACAACTGTTCGCAGCGCAACCGGCGTTGATTTCATCGGCACTCCTGGTGTAGATGTGGGCACGTTTTTTGATGAAACTGGAATGGTCGTGGCTACAGCCTCTGGCGATGCCGACATCATTACGATCTTTAATTCCACCGACATTCAACGCACCACTACCTTAAATGGTGGTGACGGCGCAGACACAATTAATGTGGGAGTCGCCATTAGTGATTCTTCCATTAATGGCAACGGAGGGGCTGACACAATCGTTTTAACTGATGTTGTTGCAAATACTTTTGTGGGTGGCGGTAATGGCGCAGACATTATTAGAGGCGGTACTCAGTGGCTATCTGCTCTTGTTAATGGTGGCGCAGGAAATGATACCATAAATGTTGCCCCAACTATTGCTTTAACCACAATCCAGGGCTTAGACGGAAATGATGTCATTAATCTAGTTGGTGGTAGACTCAATACTGTTTCTATCAATGGCAATGCAGGAGATGACGTAATAATAACAAGTAAAGCTCCTGGGACTTTAAACTATACCCTTTCTGGCCTCAATTTTTTTGGTGGCGGAGCAGGAAATGATGTAATTGATTTCTTGCTAGCCACCACCGACGGCGGCTTAGCGTTCTCCAAAGGTTTCGAGCTTACTGGTGGTGCAGGCAATGATGTAATTAACGGATCAACTGAGAATGATACTATCTGGGGCAATGCTGACAACGATACCATTCGAGGCGCTGAAGGCCGAGATACAATTTATGCAGGTGCCGGAAAAGACACTATTGGTGTCAATGATTCCGGTGATGTAATCACCGGTGGTGCCGGCGGAGACGTTTATTCCAAGCTTGCTCCAGCTTCATCCACTTTCTTAATCAATTCGATTGACGAATCTGCTGCAGCTATTACCGGAACTGCAGCAGCAGCGACTCTCACATTTGACAGCTTTACTGGCTATGCATTTGCAGCTGGTGATCTTCTAGATATTTCCGCTGTAACCAACCAACTTGCCGGTAGCCCTTACACTGGATTATCTTCTACATCAGCTTTGAACATTGGCGGTCCTTTTAATGTAGCCACCTTTGCTGAACTCAAAACCACCTTGGATGGTCTTGGATTAGCGGCTTCTACTTCTAGTATTATCAGGGCATATAGCTTCTTTGCTGCTGTCGGTGAGGCCGGTACTCCTGTCGAGAGTTATACCTGGATTCAAGACAGTATCAATTCCTATTCTTCCTCTGACCTTCTCTTCAAAACAGCTGCTGGCGGCTTTGGCCCAAATTCAATTATTTTGGTCTGATCCCCTTTTCATCCGTACCAAACTCCCCTCCGGGGGAGTTTTTTTTTGCCCATTCATCATGTTCGCACTCCTCTGACTCCATGAGGATCCTGTTTGTTCATCAGAACTTCCCTGGGCAATACCAACACATTCTTGTCGCTCTCGCCCGCATGGGCGGCCACTCCCTGGTAGGCCTGGGAATTGAGGAACCATCCCTGCCCCTGCCTGAGGGAGTCACTTTTGTGCGCTACGGCCTCCGCCGTGGCAATACTCCCGGCATCCATCCCTGGGCGCTGGAGTTCGAATCCAAGGTGATCCGTGGTGAGGCCTGTGCCGCCGCCGCCTTCGATCTCAAGCAGCAGGGATTCACCCCGGATCTCATCTGCGCTCACCCGGGCTGGGGAGAGGCCCTCTTTCTCAAGCAGATCTGGCCTGATTGTCCGCTGCTGTGCTATCAGGAGTTCTTCTATCGCAACCAGGGTTTCGATCTGGGCTTCGATCCCGAACTTCAAGGTGCTTGCGACTGGCGTAGTGAAGCCCGCTCGCACATGAAGAATGCCTACCTCCTCAACACTCTTGAGGCCGCCAACTGGAACGTCACCCCCACCGGCTTCCAGCTCTCCAGCTTCCCCAGCCACTGGCAAGGGCGCATCAGCGCCATTCACGACGGAATCGACAGCCGGCGCGCCGCCCCCGTTTCAGACCCCGCTCCCCTCACCCTGCCTGATGGCACTGAACTGAAGCCCGGCGATCCGATCGTGACCTTCGTCAACCGCCGGCTAGAGCCCTACCGGGGATGTCACACTTTGTTGCGCAGTCTGCCCGACCTGCAGCGTCTTGTACCCGATGCCCGCGTGGTGATCGTGGGTGAAACGAAGGGGGTAAGCTATGGCGCTGCCTGTGAAAATGGTGAATGGAAGGATGTGTTTCTTGCCGAGATTGAAGGTCGCTACGACCCCACAAGAGTGCACTTCACCGGCCCTATTCCCCATGCCACCTTTCTGCGATTGCTATGCCTGTCCGCCTGCCACGTATACCTCACCTATCCTTTTGTGCTCAGCTGGAGCCTGCTGGAGGCGATGAGTTGCGGATGTGCTGTGGTGGGATCGGCCACCGCACCGGTGCAGGAAGTGATTGAGGATGGGTACAACGGTGTACTCGTGGATTTCTTCCGGCCTGCCGATCTCGCCGCCGCCGTGGCCGATCTGCTCAGCAATCGAGATCGCGCCCGTTCGTTAGCGGAGAAGGCCCGGGAAACGATCCTTGACCGCTACTGCCTCGAGCGCTGTGTGCCCCGCCAACTGGCCCTCATGGATTTGGTGGCTTCTCGAGCCATCGGCCGCTGAGAGCTGTGGGCTGGCCTGGCAAATTGATGGCAGCGTGCCCCAATCCTGCCGCCGACACCGGCAGGCCGGGAAGGCTACAGTTATGGGTGAGTCAACAACCTCATTCACTTTGGCCTTCACAACTGTTCGCAGCGCAACGGGCGTCGATTTCATCGGCACCCCTGGGGTCGATGTTGGCGTAATTTTCGATGAAACTGGAAAGGTCGTGGCTACAGGCCTCGGCGATGCCGACATCATTACAATCTTTAATTCCACCGGCATTCAGCGCACCACCACTTTAAATGGTATTGATGGTGCAGACACAATCAATGTTAATACTTCCATAAGTGAGTCCTCCATCAACGGCAACAAGGGGGCTGACACAATCCAATTATCTTCTGTCGTTGCCAATTGCTTTGTCGGTGGCGGTGATGGCGCAGATATTATTAGTGGTGGTTCACAATGGCTTTCTTCTCTTTTCCATGGTGGTGCAGGAAATGACACCATATTTGCGCCATCCATCCTTGCTATATCCACAATCATGGGTTATAGTGGAAATGACGTTATTGATCTCTCGAGTGGTAGTCTTAATACCATCTCCATCAACGGTAATGAAGGAGATGACAATATAAATGGTTCTGGTATCAGTGTAGCCCTTTCTGGCACCAATTTCTTTGGTGGTGGTGCAGGTAACGATACCATCAATTTCACCAACGCAAACAACATTGTTAGTGCGATGGGCTTTGACCTTACAGGTGGTTCGGGTAACGATGTAATTACTGGCTCAAATGACAATGATACTATCTGGGGTAATGCTGATAATGACACTATAAGCGGTGGACCAGGCACAGATACTATATATGCGGGTGCTGGAAATGACAGAATAAATGCAGAGTTCGACAAGATAACCGGTGGTCTAGGTGCTGACGATTATGTGTTAGTACCAGGACCCGGAACATCTACTTTCTTCATCAATGCGGTTGGTGAATCTGCTGCAGCTACCTCTGGAACAGCGCGCACTTTTGACAGCTTCGTGCCATATAGTGGATTTGTTCCTGGTGATATACTCAACATCTCAGCTGTAACTAACCAACTAGCTGGTGGTCCGTATACTGGTGGCGCCACTGCTGCTACATCAACTAACCTCGGTGTAGTTGGTGCATTTGCCAATTTTGCTGATCTTCAGACTAATCTTAATCTAGGTAATTATTTAGCTTCCAGTACTGGAACTATTAGAACTTATACTTTTAATGCTACTATCGCAGGAACCGTTGGCAACTATCTCTGGATTCAAGATTCTCAGAGTGCATATGCTTCTTCGGACTTACTCTTCCAAACGACAAACTTAGGATCAATTCCTGTTGGTCAAATTGTTTTAGTTTGATCCTCTGTTCATTCCTGTTACACGCTCCCCCTCGGGGGAGTTTTTTTTGCCCATTCATCCTGTTCGCGCTCCTCTGCCTCCATGAGGATCTTGTTTGTTCACCAGAACTTCCCTGGGCAATATCAACACATTATTGCCCGCTGCTGTGCTACCAGGAGTTTTACAATCGCAACCAGGGTTTCGATCTGGGCTTCGATCTCGAACTTCAAGGTGCTTGCGACTGGCGTAGTGAAGCCCGCTCGCACATGAAGAATTCCTACCTCCTCAACACTCTTGAGGCCGCCAACTGGAATGCCACCCCCACCGGCTTCCAGCTCTCCAGCTTCCCCAGCCACTGGCATGGGCGCATCAGCGCCATCCACGACGGAATCGACAGCCGGCGCGCCGCCCCCGTGGCCGATCTGCTCACCAATCGAGATCGCGCCCGTTCGTTAGCGGAGAAGGCCCGGGAAACGATCCAGGCCCGCTATAGCCTCGAGCGCTGTGTGCCCCGCCAGCTGGCCCTCATGGATTTGGTAGCTTCTGGAGCTATTTGCCGCTTAGATCCGTGGGCTGGCTCGGCAAATCAATGGTAGCGTGCCCCATTCCTGCCGCCGACAACGGCAG
>JBIIRU010000131.1:0-7226 GCA_044341355.1 Cyanobium sp.
GTTGGGTCATCCGACCCTTGGGTCCGCCGACCCTCAAGTCAGCCGATGCTGACGCCAGCCGACCCGCGCCGGCCCTTTCCCCAACAGTTGTAAAGCCATCCCCCAAGCAAGGGACCAGCCTCGCTAAGCCTGGGGTGAAATGCTCAACATCCCATGGTCGCCCCACCCATCAGCGCCGATCTCGCGCTGCCTGAGGTGCTCAAGCAAAGCGGCCAGCGTGAGGTTTTTTGCGGTCTTACCTCGATCGTCTGGCTGCATCGCCGCATGCCTGACGCCTTTTTCCTGGTGGTGGGCTCCCGCACCTGTGCCCACCTGATCCAGAGCGCGGCGGGGGTGATGATCTTTGCCGAACCCCGCTTCGGCACGGCGATCCTGGGGGAAAAGGATCTGGCCGGCCTGGCCGATGCCAACGAAGAACTGGACCGGTTGGTGCGGGAGTTGCTGGAGCGCCGCCCCGAGATCCGCACCCTTTTTCTGGTGGGCTCCTGCCCCAGCGAGGTGATCAAACTCGATCTGCAACGGGCCGCCGAACGGCTTAGTGCCCAGCTGGCGGGCCGGGTGCGGGTGCTGAATTATTCAGGTAGTGGCATCGAAACCACCTTCACCCAGGGGGAAGACCACGCCCTGATGGCGATGCTGCCGCTGATGCCGAGCAGCGACGAAGACCAATTGCTGATTGTTGGCACCCTGGCCGATGCGGTCGAAGATCGTTTTCGGCTGTTGTTTGAGCGGATGGGGGTGCCCCGGGTGCGCAGCCTGCCCCCGCGGCGCTCCACCGAGCTGCCACCGGTGGGAGCTGGCACCCGCCTGTTGCTGGCCCAACCCTTCTTGAGCGGCACCGCTAGGGCGCTGGTGCATCGGGGCGCCAAGCTGATCGAAAGCCCCTATCCATTTGGGGTGGAGGGGAGCCGTCTCTGGATGGAAGCGGCGGCGGCGGCCTTTGGCCTGGCCCCCGCGGCTGTCGCCGCCGTGCTTGATCCCCTGGAGATTCGCGGACGCCGCGCCCTCGAACCCCACCGCCGCGAGCTGGAGGGTCGCCGCCTGTTCCTGTTGCCCGACTCCCAGATGGAAATCCCCCTGGCTCGCTTCCTGGCCCGCGAATGCGGCATGGAGCTGGTGGAGGTGGGCACCCCCTACCTGGATCGCCAACTGATGGCCGCCGAAATGGCCTTGCTGCCGGCCGGCACCCGCCTCAGCGAGGGCCAGGATGTGGAGAAACAGCTGGAGCGGGTCCGGGCCGAGCGGCCCGATCTGGTGGTCTGCGGTCTTGGGTTGGCCAATCCCCTCGAAGCGGAGGGCATCGCCACCAAGTGGTCGATCGAACTGGTGTTCAGCCCCATCCACGGCTGCGACCAGGCCGGTGAGCTGGCCGAACTGTTCGCCCGGCCCCTGCATCGCCGCCAGCTGCTCTCCTTTGTTTGAGCTGTCATGTGAGCTTGCTTGCCTGAGTTTGCTTGTCTGAGCTTGTGCGACTGAGCTTGCTGGTTTGAGTTTGCTCGCTTGAGCCCGCAATTCTGATCTCCCGATCCAACCCTTTTCCCCGATCATCGGCACCATGGAACTGACCCTCTGGACCTACGAAGGCCCGCCCCATGTGGGCGCCATGCGCATCGCCAGTTCGATGGAAGGGGTGCACTACGTGCTGCACGCCCCCCAGGGCGACACCTACGCCGATCTGCTGTTCACGATGATCGAACGGCGCAACCGCCGCCCGCCTGTCACCTACACCACCTTCCAGGCCCGGGACCTGGGGGGCGACACGGCCGAGCTGGTCAAGCGCACGATCAAGGCCGCCGTGGATCGTTTCCAGCCTGAAGCCCTGTTGGTGGGCGAGAGCTGCACCGCTGAATTGATCCAGGACCAACCCGGATCCCTGGCCCATGGCATGGACCTGGGCGGGGTGCCGGTTGTGAGCCTGGAGCTGCCCGCCTATTCAAAAAAAGAAAACTGGGGTGCTGCCGAAAGCTTCTACCAATTGGTGCGGGGCCTGCTCAAAGATCAAATGCCGGCGCCGGGATTCGCCAAACCCTCGCCGCAACGTTGGCGCCAAGAGGGGCGGCGACCGAGGGTCAACCTGCTGGGACCAAGCCTCTTGGGTTTCCGATGCCGCGACGACGTACTGGAAATCAGCAAGTTGCTGGCCAGCCATGGCATTGATGTCAGTGTGGTGGCGCCGCTGGGGGCCAGGCCCGCAGACCTGATGCGGTTGCCTGATGCGGACGCCAATGTCTGCCTCTATGCGGAGGTGGCTGGCACGGTTTGCGGTTGGCTGGAGCGCAGTTTCGGCATGGCAACGGTCAAAACGGTGCCGATTGGCATCGGCGCCACCGGCGACTTCCTCAAGGAAATCGGCGAGCTTTTGGGGGTGGAGATTGGGGCAGCGAACGAAGCCGAATCCCGGCTGCCCTGGTATTCCCGTTCCGTCGATTCCACTTACCTCACCGGCAAGCGGGTGTTCATCTTTGCCGACGCCACCCACGCCCTGGCCGCGGCCCGCATCGCCAGCCAGGAGCTGGGTTTTGAGGTGGTGGGCCTGGGCACCTACAGCCGTGAGCAGGCCCGCGAGGTACGGGCCGCCGCTAAGGAGCTGGGGCTGGAAGCCCTGATCAGCGACGACTACCTGGCGGTGGAAAAGGCAATGGCCGAAGCGGCCCCCGAACTGGTGCTCGGCACCCAGATGGAGCGCCATAGCGCCAAGCGCCTGGGGATTCCCTGCGCGGTGATCAGCTCGCCGTTGCATGTGCAGGATGTGCCGGCCCGCTATTCCCCCCAGATGGGTTGGGAGGGGGCCAATGTGATCTTCGATTCCTGGGTGCATCCGCTGATGATGGGGCTGGAGGAGCACCTGATCGGCATGTTCCGCCACGACTTCGAGTTTGTCGACGGCCACCGCAGCCACCTGGGCGATGGGGCACCGGCGGCACCGCCGCCGGCGGCTGATGCTCAGTATGGGGTTGCGGCTGCGCAGGCTGATGTTGGGCCTGCCGCCACGGCCACCCTGGTGGCCGAACGGCCAGCCGAACCGCTGCTGGCCACGCAGCTTGCCGACCCGGTTGCCGCTACTGCTGCCGAGTCGATTCAGGCGGTCGGAATAGCAGTTGCTGGGGCACCCACCTGGACCCCCGACGGCGAAGCGGAACTGCACAAGATCCCCTTCTTCGTGCGGGGCAAGGTGCGGCGCAACACCGAAGCCTTCGCCGCAGAGCGCGGGCTGGCCCGCATCGACGCCGAAACCCTCTACGACGCCAAGGCCCACTTCAGTCGTTGAGGGCGGGGGGGGGCACCATGCTTCAGGTCATCAAAACCAGCGACCGACGCGCCGTCCCCAGAGCGGTTGCCCAGTCCCCTGGGGGCCGGCTATCGGTAAACAGCAGCAAGTAGGCCGATCGCGTGCCTGAAGCTGTCCTTGCCCAACGACTTCCTCACCAACCGCACCCCCACCTGGCAGCGCGATTCTGCCCTGCGCACCGATAACCCCGCCGCCAGGCCCTAGTCGTGGCCTTAGTCGAAGATGCAGTGGGCCTCATCGATCCCCACCAGGCTGGGGTTGAGCTGGGCGAGGGGACCTGGCACAAATTCAGGTGCGTTGAGCCGTTCGGGCGAGATCAGCAGGGCTGGTCCTTGCCCGGCATCCCGCAGCGGCTTGGTGGCGATGAAGTAGACGAAGCTCTTTCCCCAGCCGGTCTTCTGGGCGACAAGGACCCTGCTGCCCTGTTTGTAGACGGCCTGGATCGCCTCGGGTAGTCCATCGCGGAAGTCGGCGGTTGGGCTTTCGGAACCTGCTCTCAGCAGCTTCAGTGCGCGATCGTGATTGAAAACAGTGCTCGTGGTCATGACCCGCGGAGCGTCAGCAAGGACGTGTCGGCCTAGTGGGGGAACGAACGGATCGAAACTCCTCGCTGAGATGAGGTCCTGCTTCGGCGGCCTGCGCCTGCCAGCCAGCTCAGCTAAGACAGTTGGGCCTCGTCATCCCCTGTGGCAGGTGGCCTGATGCTGTTTCCGCCGCGATTTGAGCCGTTGTCTTGGAGGGGGCCGCGGGCTGTGGCCCATCGGGACAACCGGGCGGATGCGTTTCAGCAGCTGGTGGGGGATGGGCTGCGAGAGGGGTGGGGCTTGCGCGTCAGCGTGGCTCCCACCAAAGGGCGCGATGGCGCCATTGATGCCTTTGTGGAAGAGGGGGACGGCTCAGCTGCGCTGGCAGACCTGACGGCACCGCAAATCATTGAATGCAAAGACCACGATGATCAGCTTCCTGGCGTACAGGCCAATGTGGGGGCCGGCTGGAGCCGTGTGGCCAAAAACCTGACGCGGCAGGCGGGGCTGGGATGGCCCGGAGCGTTTCAGCCCTGGAGGCGCGCCCGCAGCTATGTGTATTGCGTCAGTGCCGTTCTGGCCAACCAGCAGGAACGCGACAAACTACAAAGTGCCATCAGGACCTGTTTCGAGGCTCTGCCGGCCGACAAGCGACCGCCGATCGAAGCCATCCGCATACTCGATTGGGGCGACTTGAGGCATTGGCTGGACACCCTGCCGAGGGTCGCCGATGGCTGGCTGGGTACCAGCCTGCCTCTAGTGCCGAGCCACGGCGAATACTGCGCCAGCCTCACCGGGTTTCGTCGCTACCTGCGGCCGGAGGTGTTGCCGTTCATCGCTCCTGAGGAGGGCGCCAACACCCAGCCCGAGGCGATCCTGTCGCGGCTGGAGGCCCTGGCCGGCAGCGGTGGCGTGTTGCTCAAAGGGGTGGGCGGAGTCGGCAAGACGCGCACGGCCCTGGAGGTGGGGCATCGGGCCGAGGCGAAGGGTTGGCGGGTGCTGCATGCCCTACCCGGCGAGCCGGGGGTGACGGTGGAGGAGATCGGGGAGGTGTTGTTGAGTGGAAGCGCACCCACTTTGTTGGTGTTTGACTATCTCGACCAGATGCCCAATCTGGATCTGGGCAGCCTGCTCGGGCGTCTGTTGCCGGAAGCGCAACGCAGGGGCATCCGCCTGGCGCTGCTCGCCAACATGCGTCCCGCTGCCCTGCGGCAGGGCAATGGCGCACGGGAAACGCTCTTCAAAAAAGAAAACTGGCTATCGCTGGAGCCCTCAGCTCAGCAAAAACTACAAATCAACGACAGCGTGCTCGACCGCCTTGCCCCGCAGGCTGTCGGTCTGCTGGGCAAGGAGAGGGTGAGGGAGCTGTGCGGCACCCGGCCGATCCTGGCGCTGTTCATCGCCGTGGAACTGGAGCGTCGCGCCCTGGCCGGATCCCTGGCCTGGGCCATTGGGGCAAACATGCGCGGTGGTGACCTGCTCGGGTGGCTGCGGCGGCGCATGGTGGAAGACAAGCTGGTGGTGGAGGAGGGCATGGATTTCCTGCCACCGGAGCCGTCGCCCCAGCTGATCGCCGCGGCGGCCATGCTGGCGGCGGCACCCCTGGTGCGGGAGGCCATGGTGGAGGTGGGCCGGACGGCCAGCCGGGAAGCGGGGGGGACTGAGGAGCGCCTGGCCGAGAAAACCCTGGCGGGGCTCCTCCAACTGGGCTGGCTGGAGGACATCGGGCTGGAGCTGGTGGCGGCGCACGATGTGGTGGCAGACGAAGTGTTGGCCCAGGTGTTGTGGGATCAGGCGGACGACAACCTGCGCGAGTGGGTGTTGCCCTGGTGCCTCGCTCCAGCCCGCGGCAGTGCTCAGGTGTTGGGGCGGTATGCCACCGCCTTGAGCCGGCTGCTGGGGGCGGAGGAAACGAAGGCGGATGCCGCGCTGGGTGCGCAGGCGAACCAGTGGTTGAGGAAGGAGGCCGCTGGGTTGGGGCAGGCGTTGGCGGCGACGGAAGCCAGCGAATCGGCCTATGCGCTGGGGGCATTGGTGAGTCTGCCCATCTGGGCGGGCGAATCGGTGGCCAACTGGCACCCGCTGGTCGCCCCCTGGCTTGCCAGCCATGGCCTCCACCCGGCGGCCCGTCACCTTCTCTACAAGGGGCTGAGGTCGATTCCAAGCAACGCCGCGCCCGACCTGCTCGACGCCGCGATGGCCTGGTGCCCGAGATACCTCGACCTGTCCCTCGCCAGCTATGGGCTGGGGCCTCTGCTGGGACGGGATGATCTGGAAGGGCATGCGGCCAAGGCGATCGATCTGGCGCTCGGGTGGCTGGAGCGCTTCCACCAGGCTGTGGAGGCGCGGTACGTGATCCCATTCCTGCTGGGCCGCACGGAACTCGGTGACCGTGAACCCGAGGCGATCGATTTCGCCCTGAGCTGGTTGGAGTGCTTCCAGCAGGCCCAGGAGGCGCGGTTCGTGTTGCAACCCCTGCTTGAGCGCAAGGAACTCGGCGAGCAAGCGCCGCAGGCGATTGAGCGGGCCCTGGGCTGGTTGGAGAGCTTCCAGCAGGCCCCGAAGGCGCATTTCGTGTTGCAACCCCTGCTTGAGCGCAAGGATCTCGGCGAGCAAGCGCCGCAGGCGATGGAGCGGGCCCTGGGCTGGCTGGAGAACTTCCAGCAGGCCCCGGAGGCGCAGTTCGTGTTGCGGCCCCTGCTTGAGCGGCAGGATCTCGGCGAGCAAGCGCCGAAGGTGATGGAGCGGGCCCTGGGCTGGTTGGAGAGCTACCAGCAGGCCCCGGAGGCGCAGTTCGTGTTGCGGCCCCTGCTTGAGCGGCAGGATCTCGGCGAGCAAGCGCCGAAGGTGATGGAGCGGGCCCTGGGCTGGTTGGAGAGCTACCAGCAGGCCCAGAAGGCGCAGTTCGTGTTGCAACCCCTGCTTGGGCGCAAGGATCTCGGCGAGCAAGCGCCGCAGGCGATGGAGCGGGCCCTGGGCTGGCTGGAGAACTTCCAGCAGGCCCCGGAGGCGGGTTTTGTGTTGCGGCCCCTGCTTGCGCACACAGATCTCGGCGAGCAAGCGCCGAAGCTGATTGAGCGGGCCCTGGGCTGGTTGGAGAGCTACCAGCAGGCCCCGGAGGCGCAGTTCGTGTTGCAACCCCTGCTTGGGCGCAAGGATCTCGGCGAGCAAGCGCCGAAGGTGATGGAGCGGGCCCTGGGCTGGTTGGAGAGCTACCAGCAGGCCCCTGAGGCGCAGTTCGTGTTGCACCCTCTTCTTGGGCGCAAGGATCTCGGCGAGCAAGCGCCGAAGGCGATGGAGCGGGCCCTGGGCTGGCTGGAGAGCTTCCAACAGGCCCCGGAGGCGCAGTTCGTGTTGCGGCCCCTACTTCAGCGCACGGATCTCGGCGAGCAAGCGCCGAAGCTGATTGAGCG
>JBIIRU010000132.1:0-7025 GCA_044341355.1 Cyanobium sp.
CTGAGGCGACCATCAGCCTGGAAAGGGAGTGGGGCGCTTTGGGCATTGCTGAGGGACCCGCTTGGGTTGGTAAGAAAAAGGGAATGATCCTTACGGATAAGTGTAGCCCGTTCCCAGCCGAGATGCCTCGAATGAAAGTCGAGCCGACGCCCTAACCATATCCCGAAGAACGTTTTTGGCAACTCCAACAAAACGCAATCCAGGTACGGGCCTGGGAACCAGGGACTGCGGTTTGGCCGCCTCAGGCTTTGAAAAGCACACAAATACGGCTCGAATCCAGACCGAAGCCCTAGGGGAATGGCCCGATCCTTATCAAAGCAACGCTCATAAAGCGCGAAGAAATCGAGGGTCGACGATGGACTTTGAAATCAGAACGTTTCGCCCCTGGTCGCTGTGCTTTGGCCAATGTGTTGCATATGTCACAACAACTTGCGTCTTTCGTGCCATCTGCGATGATCCCGAAGTCAGTTGCAGACTTCCTTCTGAATGGCTTCCGCTGTTCCTCTCTCCAAAAAGTTTCTTGCTGAATTATTCGGCACCTTCTGGCTAGTGCTGGGAGGCTGTGGCAGCGCGGTTTTGGCTGCCAATTTCCCCTACGACAACGCCGCCGCCAATCCCCTGGGGCTGGGCTTCCTTGGAGTGTCCCTGGCTTTTGGTCTGACCCTGCTGACCATGGCCTTTGCCATTGGCCACATTTCAGGCTGTCACATCAACCCCGCCGTTAGCTTCGGCCTGTGGGCCAGCGGTAAATTCCCTGGCTCCAACTTGCTTGCATATGTGGTGGCCCAGGTCCTTGGCGCCATCATTGCCGGCGGTGTAATCGTCGCCGTGGCCAGTGGTCGCGAAGGCTTCAGCCTTAGCGGTAGTAATCCTTTGGCCACTAATGGCTGGGGTGCCCATTCCCCCGGTGGTTATGGCTTCTGGGCAGCCTTCCTGATCGAAGTAATCCTGACCTTTTTCTTCCTGCTGGTCATTCTTGGTGCCACCGATCGGCTGGCACCCAGCGGCTTCGGTGGTGTGCCCATTGGTTTGGCCCTGACCCTTATCCACTTGATCAGCATTCCGGTCACCAATACCTCGGTCAACCCCGCCCGCAGCACCGGTGTGGCCCTCTGGGTTGGTGGCGAAGCCGTTGGCCAGCTCTGGTTGTTCTGGTTGGCCCCGATCCTCGGCGCCCTGCTTGCTGGTTGGATCCATGCCGCCTTCCTTGACTCCGACGCCGCCGGCTGATGCCTTTGCCAGGGCATTTCCCACGGCAGCAAAGGCATGGGGGGGCTAAGCCCCCCTTTTTTTGTGGCTTGAGACCGGAACGCCAAGCCGTGGAGGCCCACCAAAGCAGAGGCCAGCCTGATCTGGGGTCAGGCCTGCTCGGCAAGTTGGTTGAGCTGGCTGAGTAACTGGTCGACCTCGCTGGCCCTGGTCACCAGATGGGTGCAGGCCCTCAGGCAGGCGGGGTCCTCCAAGCTGCGCAGCCAGATGCCCTTTTGGCCCAGGGCAGTGATCATGGCGCGGTGGCTTGCTTGGCTAGTTGCCCGGCTGATGCCCCGCCCCTTAAAGCTCACCAGTCCGGCCGGCGGCGCAACCTGGAGCAGGGGTTGCCAGTGGGGACTGGCCTGGAGACCTTGCCAGAGTTGAAGACTGCGCTCCCTGATCAGGGCCAGCCGATCTTCAGCCGAACCTTGCTCTTCCAGGAGCTGCAGCGAGCACTGCAGACCGGCGAACAGGGGCAGGCAGGAGGTGGCCACCTCAAAGCGACGGGCATCGGCGTGTACCCCACTGCCAGCCTGGGTTTCCTGGCTCAAGCTGCGCCAGCCGATCAGGGTGGGGCGCCCTTCGGCCAACAGTCGCTCAGAGACGGCCACCACTCCGAGTCCCTCCGGTCCACAACACCATTTATGGCCCGTACAGGCGTAGATATCGGCCGCATCAGCCGCACCCTCCATGGGCAGGCTGCCAAAGGACTGGGCCGCATCCACCAGCAGCCAGGGCTGGGGTTGACGCGATTGCAGCAGCGTCGCCACCTCCGGAATCGGCATCACCTGGCCGGTGTTCCAGAGCAGATGGGAGAGGACAACCAGTCGGGTGTGGGTGTTAAGGGCGGCTTCAAGGCGCTGCAACACCGCTGCCTTGGTACCGGCCGCATCAGCCAGCAGATCCTGGACGGGGAAGCTGGCCAGCTCCATGCCATGGCGATGGGCCAGTTCACGGCAGGCGGCCACGACGCCGGGATGCTCGGCATCGCTGATCAGCAACTGGTCGCCCTGCTGCCAAGGCAATCCCCAGAGGGGCAGAACACAGCCGGAACTAACGTTTTCGGTGAAGGCCAGTCGTTGTGGAGGTACCCCCAGCCATGGGGCGAGACGCTGGCGCAGTTCCGTGATGGTGCGGCTGGCGTAGGGGAAGACCACCTCACTGAAGGGACCCAACTCCTGGATGGTTGCCCAGGATTGCTGAATAGCGACTAGGGAAGGGGTGGGCAGGGGACCCTGTCCCCCGTAGTTGAAATAGACCTTGTTCGCCAGGGCGGGCATCTGGCTGCGCAGTTGCTCAGGCCCTGAAGAGGCGGAGGAGGGCAAAGGCCGTGCTCCTCAGAGCACCTGGCCGACGCCCACGGCGGCGAGGGCCGAAAAGAGGGTGATGGTAAGGGCAGTCATCGGGCTTTGACCTTGGGCGACCGCCAGGCTGGTGACCACCCCGGCACCCAGGCAGGCCACCGCCAGTTGGGGCATCAGGGCGGAGCGGCTCTCGGGTCCAGGGGTGGGGGTCACGGCAAGGGCGGTGCACTGGCCAGACCCTACGGGTGTTGGCCGCTGACAGCTGGCCTGGGCCAGGTTGTTGTTACCTGGTGTGGGACTTCTTCAAGCCCCGTTACATGGAGGAGCTAGATCGCGGCGGCGGTCGGTGGACCCGCCGCGGAGCGGGCCCGGCCGCTGCTGGCCCATTGGCGCAGGGCTTCCAGCTGTTCGCGGGCGGTGCGCGACAGGGGCACCACCTGGGAGGCCGCTGTGATCAAATCGGCTTCGACGATCTCGCGATGGTCTCCGAAGGCCAGATGCATGGCTTCGATCACGGTCTGCTCCAGTTCGGCCCCTGAAAAGCCTTCGGTCCGATCGATCAGCACCTCCAGGGGTAAGGCATGCAAGGGCCGGCGGCGGCGCAGCTGCAGATCGAGAATCGCCCGCCTTTCCTTGGCATCTGGCAGCTCCAGCAGGAAAATCTCGTCGAAGCGGCCCTTGCGCAGCAGTTCGGGGGGCAGCCGTTCGACCGCATTGGCGGTGGCTACCACGAACACCGCACTGGTTTTTTCGCTCATCCAGGTGAGCAGGCTGGCCAGCACCCTCTGGCTGGTGCCACCGTCGCTGCGGCCATCGCCGCCAAAGCCCTTGTCAATCTCATCGATCCAAAGCACGCAGGGGGCCATGGCCTCGGCCCGTTGAATCATGTCCCTGGTACGCGCTTCACTGGCCCCCACCAGCCCGGCAAACAGCCGTCCCACATCGAGGCGCAGCAAGGGCATGTTCCAGCTGTGGGCGATGGCCTTGGCGGTAAGGGATTTGCCAGTGCCTTGGGGACCCACCAGCAAGACGCCCCGGGGCAAGGGCAGCCCATAGCGGCGGGCTTCCTCACTGAAGGCACGATGCCGTTGGGCGAGCCAATGCTTCAGCCCTTCGAGACCGCCGATATCGGCTGGGCTGGCTTCGGCCGGGCAGTACTCCAGCAGCTCGCTGCGGGCGATGGCGAGCCGTTTTTCTTCCAAAACCTCTGCCAGATCCTCCTGGCCCAACCGGCCCCGCCGTGCCAAGGCCCGGGCCGCCAGTTGCCTCACCCGCTGTTCACTGAGGCCATGGCAGGCGGCAGTGAGTTGCTCCAGCACGGCAGGATCCAACGGTTCGCCACTGGCGCAGGCGATGTTGCCCAGCAGTCGGCCAATCTCATCGGCATCAGGCAGGGGCAGATCAACTCGGGTGACGCCGTCCTCCAGTTCCGCGGGGACCTGCCAATCGGGGGCGGTGATGACGAGGGTGTGGGGGGTCCGGGGCAATTCAGAGGCCAGATTGCGCAGTCTCCGGCAGATGCCGGCATCGTCGCTGAAGCGATGGAAATCCTGGAGCAGCAGCAGGGCACCCGGTTCTGGTGGCAGGGTGCCCAGCAATTCCAAGGCGGCCGTGGGGTTGCGGGCCGCCTCGCCCAAGCGGCCGGGCGGGCCACTGAGTCCGCTGATGAAGTCCCAGCGCAACAAGAAGCGCTGGCCTTGGCGCTCGGCCAGCTCCTGGAGCAGCACCACGACCCGCTCTTCCTCAAGGGTGCGGATCCAAAGGATGGGGGTGCGGGCGCGGATCAGCAGATCCAGTTGGTCGGCCAGGGTTGCGGACATGGCCTGGAGTCAGGAGGTGCTGAGGTGGCGCAAGGCCGCCCAGCGCGGGTCAGCCTCACTGGCGTCGCTGCTCCAGCGATCTGGACCGGGACAGTCACTGCCGCAGCGGTTGACCAGGGGTAGCTGCAGGCTGAGTTGTTCGAAGATCCAGCGCTGGGGATCAAAGAGACCCACAGGATCGAGGCGATCGTCGCATTCGGCGCTGGCCAATCCCATGGTCTGGGCAGCTAGCGAGGCGTCAATCTCGAGCAATTCCTGGGCGGAGGCGCTGAGGGGATGGTTGAAATGCTGCAGGCAGCGGGCGCAGCAGAGGGTGACAATGGTTTCAGCTTGGCCACGCACCTCAAGGACTCCGCCGTGGTGAACCACTTGGACATAGCCCCGCACAGGAGTTAGGGTCTCAAGCTCCCCAATCTGCTGCTCGACAGACCAGCGGCGCCCTCCATCAAGGAGGCGCAACTCCTGCAACGGCACCGGCTGCAGATCGTCGCCCGGGGGGGACGGCGAGGCGAACTGGCTCACTTCTTGCCTTTGGGTTCGAACGGCAGTCGGTTGGTCGTGCCAGCGGCGCCTCCGGCCGTGGCTGTGGCCGGTTGCATCTGTTTATCGAGGATCTGCTGCAGATTCTCGGGCAGGGCCTCACGGGTGAGCAAGAAGGTCTGCAGCCCCTGGAAAATGTTGGCAACTACCATGTAAAGCAGCACCCCAGCAGGCAGGGGGAAAAACAGGAACATCGCCGTGATCATCACCGGCGTGATGCGGTTTGCGGTGGACTGTTGGGGATTGGCGGGCATGCCCATGCCCGAAAGGATTTGGGAGACAAACAGGCTGGCACCGAAGGCTGCCACCAGGAAGGCGATGTCCCAGTTGATTGAGCCATCGGTCAGGAAGCCCACCTGGCCCAGGGCCTTGATGAACAGGAAGCCACTGCGGGCAGCCAGACCAGGAACCTTGGCTTCAACTACGGCATCACCAGGGGCCAGGGCATGAATGGTGCCATCCGGATCCACTGACACGACCCCTTCACCCTTGGTCACTGACCAACTGGGGGCAAAAGCCTGGCCATTTTCGACTTCGGAAAGCACGCTGTCATAACTGGCCCCCTCCCTGGTGTGGAGCTGGATCTGATCGGTTTCGCCCACCCCCAACTTGGTGCCGTTCTCCAGGGTGCCGATCACCGGCACATGTTTGGTTGCCGTGACGAAGATGGAGTGGCTGGGGGTATTGAAGGGCTTGGCTTCGATCGCGGTGCTTTGGTCGGCGGGTAACACCTTGATGTTGAAGGTGTAGGGCACATCAGCGAACGGCGAACCCCTCAAGGTGGCGAAGAGGGCGAACAGGATCGGCATCTGCACGACCAACGGCAGGCAGCCTGAAAGAGGATTGCCAAACTCCTTCATCAGCTTGCCCAGCTCTTCCTGTTGCTTCTGGGGGTTGCTGGCGTACTTCGCCTTGATTTCGGCCTGACGTTGCTGCATCACCGGTTGGGCGATGCGCATGCGGCGGGCGCTGCGAATGGACCCGGCGCTGAGGGGAAACAGGGCCAGCCGGATGACAACCGTGAGCAGGATGATCGCCAGTCCGTAACTCGGAACCAGGCGATAGAAGAAATCCAGGATCGGAAGCAGGAGGTTGTCGGAGATGTAGCCGATCACGTCAGGGGAGCGCTGGGTGAGAGGGGAACCGGTCGCTTGCCAGTGTGCCGGAGCGTCAGGGCGATCGACGGTACGGTTTGTGCCCGGAGCTGGAAACCGTTGGGGCGAGTGCTTTGATCAGGGTGTTGCCGCTCAGGCACTGGGGCGTTCCTGGGGGGTGAAACCTGTGTTAGGGCGGGATGCCTGGCCCTTGGGGGTCTTGGGAGTCTTGGGGGTCTTGGCGCTGGAGCGGCGCCGTTCTTCGATATAGGCCTCCAGTTCGCGGAAACGGGGCATGGCCCGCATCTCAAGCCTGGAGCCATCGTCGAGGACCAAAACCATGTCTCCCCAACTGCCGAATCCCCTGGGGACCGAGCGCACCTCACGAATCTGGCTGTACACGACCTGGGTGCGATCGCGACCGAGCCAACCGCCGTTGACAGTGATGCGTCGACTGGTGATGCGGTAGCGAACCCACAGGGCCCGCACAATGGCGGCGACGGCGAAGGGAATGCCGATGATGGTCAACGCGAACAGCAGGTTGCTAATCAGGTCGCCTAGGGCAGGCCCACCCTCATAGAACACGATTTCGTTGATGCTGGCAGCGCTGGCTGGAGCAGGCGCTGGGGCCGAAGGGGTGGTGGCAACAGGAGCTGGGGATGTGGCAACAGGCTCTGGATAAATAGCCACAGGTGCGGGGGCGGAGGCAGTAAGCGGCGCTTGGGCCTCGACCGGTTGGGGCGTCGGGCCGTCAAGGCCGCCGGCTGGGCCAGGATTGGAATCGGTGGCGCTTGTCATTTCGTTAATCCTGCCTGGCGCAACAAGTGACTGCATTCTCCCAGCAGCTGGACCGGATCCAACTCGGCACTGCCTGGTTTGAGGCTGAGCACCACCCAGCTTGGCTGTAGGGGGGTCGGATCAAGGCTGAGCAGATGACGATGCAGCAGTCGGCGGAGCCGATTGCGCACCACGGCCCTTTTGCTGACCTTGCCACTCACGACAACAGCCCCACGCCA
>JBIIRU010000133.1:0-7008 GCA_044341355.1 Cyanobium sp.
TCCAAGCAGTCATTCTCCGACTGCTCCTGTTCACCCTCCAAAAGGGTCCCAGGACCTCCTGAGTTACACCACTCGAAGGGGCGCTACCCCTGCTTCCGTTTCGTACGGGTTTCTTTAGTAAAAAACGCTCATGCTCCCAGTATTCTTGAAAGCTGACTTTTTCCTCTACTTTCATAAGAAGAAGGCATCTTCGTTTAACTTGTGGAAGGTTACTACCTCCAATACCCATGATCCAATCACCAAGTTTGGCAGATTTGCGAATCTTGGGCTTGCATGTAGCCAATGTGCAAAAGCCGTGAAAAGGGTTTGGTGCGAAACCAAAATCTCTGGTAATTGCATATGCATATAAATAAGAGTTTGGTTCTATCAGCACACTATGTTTCCTCCGTAAGTTCTCGGAGATGGCGTTCCATCTGGGTTTTGAAATTGAACAATATCCTCTAGGGCGTCAATAACAGAATCTGATCTCCACCCGACTATCGAGGTAGCGTATTTCTTTAGATTTTCCGGTATTTCGACTCGATCCTTCAGTCCGTTTTCATACACACCAATTATCGGCTTTCCGAGTTGATGGGCGGCTTTAATTTCCCAGTTAACCCATGGGCGCTGATGCGTCTCTTTTCCGATGACCACTATCACTTTGCCAGCCCATCGCATTTTCATGCGCAATAACCGCTCGATGGTACGGTAACTAACCTTTTTTTGATCAAGGCGATTCTGATTTTCCGGCTTAACACGTATAGAACTATTCCTTAGGTGGTACCCTTTTCCGGCCAGAATTTTCGTCAAGCCATCAACACTTGTGTCATCTTTATGGTGATGGCTTACGAAAACATTTCTTACTTTGTCTGGCATAAGCCCCCTCATAAACGCAGCAACATATCACAATGTCTCTTGGCTCAACGATATGTCCATAGGCAAAAATCCCTATTAGGTCGAACATAGAATATGCGTACCCACATATCACAAGAAATCCAATTACCGCTGCTTATCCCGCAGGAATTGCTCATTTTGATGGCTTAAAAGCCATTGCTGTGACATGGAACCCATAGAAACGATCGAATTCGATGAATTATATGCATTTAGGTTTATCACGCTTAACCCAACCTCTTGAGCCATGTCAACTAAGCACCGGGTGAGGGAGCGTGCTCTTCTTGACAAGTGCCATCGTCAACATCAGAGACGAGGCACCGCCAAAAACCACGGAACCCACTTTTGGTGAAGCCTACTGCATAGGAGTTGACTAAGCCCCGAACCCAGCAGTCCCAAATTCAAGGCCCATGGGGCCATAGATGCCATCAACGGCCTCATGACCCTCCAAGCGGTCGCTGCTGACTAGGCCATTGAGATTGCGCAATGTACCCCACCTACCGGTAAAACCCATCCCAGATGTGCCTCACCCCTCACCCCAACTCCAGACAAGCCAACCCATAAACATCCGCCAAGCTGACCTCGAGCTGGGCCCCCCGCTACATGCGCAAGGTTGCGGAAATCGCCGCAAAGCCCAAACGCCGCAGCAAGGCGCCGGCAGCGGGGTTGGCTCCGGGCCCACCCAGCAGCACCACCCGATGGGGGGCATCAGCGCGTCTTTCAGCCTCGTTCATACGATCAGAAAGCCCACTTGGTCGAGCAGATCAGCACTTGTGGGGCCATCGCCCAGCTGCACGATCGCATCAACATCCGCCTGTCCCAGGCATGGTCACGCCATTAGGCGCGGGAGCCATCAGGGGAGCTCCAGCCAACTCCGCAGAGCCAGATCCAGATCCACCAGCACCTGGGGCTCCAGCTGTCCCACCACCTCACCCACTGCATCTGCCGGCACGGTGAATAGTTTGTCCACCATCAGCTGGGAGGGCTTGCGCAGGCCATTGCGTCCTGAGGGCTCCACGGCGATTCGCACCAGGGGAGCCTGCCTGAGGGTGCTGGTGAGCGGGCAGAGAGTGACTCTGGGATGGGCCTGAAGCCAACGATCCGCTGCACAGAACGGCTGCTGTCATGCGGTCCAGCGGCAGCACCCCACCCCTCACCCCAATTCCAGACAGGCCAAGCCATAAACATCCGCCAGGCTGACCTGGGGCTGGGTTCCCCGGTACATGCGCAGGGTTTCGGAAATCGGCGCAAAGCCCAGGCGCTGCAGCAAAGCGCCGGCAGCGGGGTTGGCGCCGGGCCCATCCAGCAGCACCACGCCCTGATGGCGTTGCAACAGGCCCCGCAGCAGACGTTCTGCCAGCTCCGGGTTGTCGGCCAGCAGCGGGCCGATCCGCCAACCTGTGCCTTGCCGCAGCAGGCAGGGGCGGATGCGGCCGAAGCCATGGCATTGCCCCTGTCCATCAACCAGGGCCAGCACCGTGCCAGCCGGATGGTGCAGCCAGTCGCTGAGGAAATGGGGGCGGGGCGAGGGTTCGCGGCTGGCGTCATAGGCCTGCACCACCTCATCCGGCAGCGTGCTGGCGTCGACCAGCGTCAGCTGATCGTCTAGGGGCGGCTGCCATGGCATATCTAAAGAATTGAGCTGCCAGCGGGTGGTGGGCGAAGCAGCTCTGAAACCCCAGCCGGCGTAGTCGTCGATCCGATCGGGGGCGGCTTCCAGGCCCACACAGCTCACATCACCCAGGTGCTCCAGGGCATGGCGCCAGAGCTGGACGCCATAACCCCGGCCGCGATGCGGTGGCGTCACCAGAAACAAACCCATGAAGCCGTAGGCCTGGCTATAGCGCACTCCCGCCAGGCAGCCGATCGGTTCGCCCTCCAGGCAGCCCACCCACAACCCCTGGCGATCGGTCTGGCGGTAGATATCCACATCGCCCTCCCCCGGGCAAAACCCCTCGTTGCGGGCCCACTCGGTCACCAGCGCAATATCGCCCGCCTCCAGGGGACGAATCGAGAATCCAGAACTCATGGGCTAGCTGCTCGCTCATGCGCGGGAGCAGAGGTTAGGCAGCGGCTTGCCCCCCTAACCTCCTGTCATTGCCCCGGCAAGGCTCACCACTGTTGAAGCACCCCTCCGCGCCCGACCTGCGCCCCCAACCCAGGCGGGATGGGGCGGTCGAGGTGCCCTTTGGGGCCAGCGGTTGGCGCACCTTTTTCAGGGTGCTGGGACCCGCCTATCTGGTGGCGGTGGGCTACATGGATCCGGGAAACTGGGCCACCGATCTGGCCGCCGGTTCCACTTACGGCTACCAATTGCTCTGGATTGTGGCCCTCTCCAGTGCCATGGCGATGCTGCTGCAGTCGTTGTGCTGCCGGTTGGGCATCGCAACCGGCATGGACCTGGCCCAGGCTTGTGCCCGCCTCTTGCCCAGTCCCTGGCGCCTGCCGCTGTGGTTGCTGGCGGAAGTGGCGATCGTCGCCTGCGACCTGGCCGAACTGGTGGGCAGCGCCATTGCCCTGCAGATGCTGTTTCGCTTGCCGCTGCCTTGGGGTGTGGCGCTCACCGCCGCCGATACCTTGCTACTGCTGGCGTTGCAGCGTTTCGGCATCCGCCGGCTGGAGGCCCTTGTGATTGCCCTGGTGGCCTTGATTGGCGGTTGTTTTGGAGTGCAACTGCTTCTGCTGCAACCGAATTGGGCTGAAGTGGCCCAAGGATTTGTGCCCCAGGTGGCTACTTTGAAAAGTGGCAATCAGTTGTATCTGGCGGCAGGCATCCTCGGGGCCACGGTGATGCCCCACAACCTCTATCTGCATTCCTCCCTGGTGCAAACGCGCCAATGGCCAGAAGGTGCTGGATCGCAGCGCCAGGCCCTCGGTTTCAGCAGCCTCGATACCGCCGTCGCCCTCAGCCTGGCCTTCATGATCAACGCCTCGATTTTGATTCTGGCGGCGGGTCGTTTCCATGACACCCAGCTGGGGCCGGTATCCGACCTCAGCCAGGCCTATGACCTGCTCTCCCCCAGCCTCGGCACCTCCCTGGCCAGCACGTTGTTTGCGGTGGCGTTGCTGGCCTCGGGTCAAAGCTCCACCCTCACGGCCACCATGGCGGGCCAGATCGTCATGGAGGGTTTCCTGCACATCCGCCTGCCCGACTGGCAGCGCCGCCTGCTGACCCGCAGTCTGGCCCTGGTGCCAGCCCTGGCCACGGTGCTGTGGCTGGGGGATCAAGCCACCAACCCCATGCTTGTGCTCAGCCAGGTGGTGCTCAGCCTGCAGTTGCCCTTCGCCGCCATCCCCCTGGTGCTGTTCTGCAGCCGGCCCGAGCTGATGGGCACGCTCAAACCTCCCCGGTGGTTGCTACTGGCCAGCTGGGCCTGTGTGGCGGTGATCGTGCTGATCAATGCCACCTTGGTGATCAACCTGGTGCTGGGCCGTTGAGCAGCCTGCGCTCCAACCCCGTGGCCATGGTCGAACTCGCGACCAAAGCCGGCTGCGCTCTGGCGATAGGTCGCTATCCCCGCTTCAGCTACAACGCCAATGGCGGCGGCGGCAGGGCCCAGCAGGGGCCCAGCGATGCCGCTGGTTGGCAGGCCCTGGTGTTTGACCCGGCCAGCCTTGTCATTCCCGAGCTCAACTGGCGCACGACCCGCTTTCTGGGCTTGCCCCTGCCGCCAGGGTTGGCCATTGCCGTCCTGCCCGAACAGCTGCAGGGGCGTTGGCAGCAGGCCAGCGGGGCGGTGCAGTTGCGCTTCCGCGCCCGCTTTCGCTTCAAGCTGGCAGCTCAAGTGGCGGCTCCCGATCTGATCGTCGACACCCAGCTGGTGACGGCAGCGGTGCAGGGGAAACGACACAGCGGCCAGGGCCAACCCCTGAATGCTGGCGGCGAAGCGTTGTTGGTGGGGGTGGCGACGGTGCAACCCAGCGGCGAGCCCTGGTTCGATCGTTTTCTGGGCCTGCCCGATGAAGCCCTGGCATTGATGCGCTGTCGTATCACAGCCGCTTCCCATTGATGCCTATCAGGATTAATCTCGATTAGATTAGCCAGCAAAACGAGGCCATCACGATGGGCAATTCCTGGATTGATTTCTGCGAGCCCCCCCGCCCTCGCCCCCCAGGCTTCGACTGGGATGTGTTTGTCTCCTACCGCTCGCTCGACCGCCTGTGGTCGATCGCCCTGTACGACATGTTGACGCAATGTGGTTACAAGGTATTTCTCGATCAATTCGTGCTCGTGCCTGGGCAAGGGCTCACCTCCCAGCTCGGGCGCAATCTCCAGGGCAGCGCCAGCGGGGTGTTGCTCTGGTCTAAGCGAGCCGAAGATTCCAAATGGGTGGAGAAGGAAATTGACCTGATGAGCACGCAGCAGACCAATTCGATCGGCGCAGATTTCCCCTTCAACTTTGTGGTCGCCTCTTTGGACGGGCTAAAACCACCGGGACTGATGGCCGGCCAGCTCTATGTGGATTTTTCCGCCTATCCCGATGGCCCCATGGGCAGTGATCTGGTGCGGCTGACCTGTGGGCTGCAGGGCAAACCCTTGAGCCCCGATGCGGTGCGGCAGGTGGTGGCCTTTGATGCCACCCTCAAAACAGAGCCGATAAGCCTGAAGGCCATGGCCAATGCCGGTCTGTACGCCAAGATCGTGGAGCGTCTCAACAGCGACGAGCCCGCATACACCACCTCCGCCCAGATCGCCGCGATGGCAATCGATCTGCTGATCCGCGGCAAACACTACAAGGAGGCGATTGAAGCCTGTGAAGCCATGATCAAGCGCTTTCCAGGTTCTATCCGCCTGAAGCAATTATACGGACTTGCCCTGCGCCGCGATAAGCGACTTGATGAGGCGAACTATGAACTGAATCTGCTGCTGGAAAACAGTCATAGGGATACCGAAACCCTGGGAATCCTGGCAGCCGTATGGGCCGATCTCTGGGAGAAACACAAAGGCGAAGGAGATCAAGCCGGCGCCCGTGACGCCCTGGAAAAGTCACAGCAGCTGTACGCCGAAGGTTTCGAGAAGGTGCCCACGGACACCTACACCGGCATCAATGCGGCCTCCAAGGCGGCCCTGCTCGGCGATGGCGCCAAGGCTGCCGAGCTGGCCGGCAAGGTGCTCGAACGGCTCAATGAACAGGCGGCTCTGCGGGGTGGCGAGCCCTCCAAGGATTACTGGGAAAGGGTCACCGAACCGGAAGCCTTGCTGCTCCAGGGAGACGCCGAAAGGGCCCTGGAGCTGTATCACGCCGCCCGGGTGGCCCACCAGGAGGAAACTGGCAGCATCGCCTCCACCGCCACCCAGCTGCAGCGCCTGCTCGGGGTTCTCAGCCTGGCGCCGGATATCAAAAACCGCCTCGCCGCCGAGTTCCAGATTCAGCTCGAATAGTCACAACCCCGGCGCCCCAGCCGCCGCTGGGATCGTCACCAGTCGCAGTCGTGCCGCCGCCTCACCGCGATCCTTGAGATTGCCTTCCCAGAGGCGGTTGTAGTCGAGTTCAGCGAAAGGTACATAGGCGCGCAACGTCTCCACCTGCACCGCCATCCCCTCGCCACAGATCCGCCGCGGATCGCTGTCATCCCCGTCCTCCTCCATCAGCTGCACATACACAAACGTCCCCCTTGGGAAGGAGTTGCAGACGGGCTTACTATCCAGCAGGTGCAGCTGCTGGGATGGGGCCAGCTGGGGCCGGGCGAAGCGTTCCAGTGAGAGGGCGTTGAGGGTGTGGCGCGACACCGCGATCGTGGCCAGGTTGCGATCGTCCGCTGCCGCAACGGCGTCCTTGGCGATGGCGGCGAAGGGAATGCGGGAGTAGAGGCGAAGGGTGGGAAAGATGGCCTGCTGCAGGTTGGCCAAAGCCACCGCGATCAGACAACTCCAAAGCAGCAGCACCAGCGGTCGGCGCTGGGAATGGACCAGCCGTTGCAGGGCAATGGCCAAGCTAAGCAACAGAAAAAACTGCGCTGGCAGGAACACCCGGGTGACGGCCAAGCCAAACGGCGCAGCCACCAGCCAGCTGAACGCCAGCAGCACCACCAGCCGCTGCCGCTCGTCTCCCCCCCGCCACAGCACCACGGCCGCCACGCCCACCGCCAGCAGCAACAGCAGCCAGAGCAGCAGGTTGAGCAGCAGGGGGTACACCG
>JBIIRU010000134.1:0-6978 GCA_044341355.1 Cyanobium sp.
CAGGTGGGCCTCCAGCAATTGGGGCTTGCCGTTTTGGATCAGAACGGTTTCAAACAGGCCGTCGGCCAGGGCCAGGCCCCGGTCGGCCAGGGGCAGGGCCAACTGCTCTGGGGGCCCCCAGGTGCCGCCATCGCCGGGTCCGTCGATCCAGGCGATGGTTCCACACCCCGCCCTGTTCATGCCAGAGCCTCCAGCAGGGGCAGCAACTTCCAGCCCATCTCCCGGGCTTCCTCGCTGGGGTCCGAATCGGCCACGATGCCGCCGCCGGCATGGAGCCGCAGGCGCCGATCCCGCACCATCAGGCTGCGAATCAAGATGCTGCTGTCGAAGCGGCCGTCGGCGGCCAGCCAGAACAGCGAACCGCAATAGGGCCCCCGGGGCACCGGTTCGAGGTCGTGCAGCCGGTGGCAGGCCCGCACTTTGGGGGCACCCGTAATCGAGCCCCCCGGCCAACAGGCCCGCAGCAGGTCCACGAGGCCGCATTCGGAGCGCAGTTGGCCCTCCACCACCGAGGTGAGGTGATGGACGCGGGCATAACTCTCCAGGCCCAGCAACTGGGGGACTGCGATCGAGCCCGGTTGGCATACCCGGCCCAGGTCATTGCGCAGCAGATCGACGATCATCACATTTTCGGCCCGGTCCTTGGCAGCGCTGACCAGCTCGGCGGCGGCACGGGCATCCTCCCCGGGGTCGGCTTGACGGGGCCTGGTGCCCTTGATCGGCCGGGTTTGGATGCGGCCCGAGGGGGTCAGCCGCAGGAACCGTTCAGGGGAGGCGGATACGACCGCCTCCTGGCCCGCCACCGCCAGGCCGGCAAAGGGGGCGGGGCAATGGTGGCGCAGGCGGCCGTAGAGGGCGAGGGGGTCGGGGGGGGAATCCAGCTCGGCTTCACAGCAGGCGGAGAGATTGGCCTGGAACAGGTCGCCGCTGGCGATGCGCTCCAGCAGGGCCGTCACCTGCTGTTCGTAGCTGGGGTTTGAGGTGTGCCAATGCCAGCGGTCGGCGGCAAGGCCCTGCCAGGGGGGTTCTATGCCCGGCTCGGGCTCTGCGGCCGCCAGCAAGGCCTGCAGCTGTTCCTCCATGGCCAGCAGTCGCTGGCGGTCTTCTCCTTGGAGCCAGCATTGGCGCCGTTGGCGATCGAAATGGATCAGGGGGTCATGGCGGGCGGCCCAGAGAATCGCCATGTCGGGCCGTTGCCAGTGGGCGCTGGCTTCGACCCAGGCTCCGGCCTCGTAGGAAAGCCAACCGAGCCAGGGGCCGCCACTGGACTGGAGGGCAGCCAGGGCGGCGAATGGATCCACCGCCCCGCTATCGCCCGGCAGGCCGCGGCAGACGACGGTGTCGATTGGCGCCACCCCCAGCACCGCCCGACGACCCAAAGCACTGCCGTCCCCCTCCAGCAACACCAAGCCAGCCCGTCCGAACGGCCCGGCAAGCAGGCGGGCCAGGGTCCAAGGTTCGCTCCAGGGCAGGGGCCGCTTCAACGCCTGAACTGATCGACCTTTGGGGTCTGGATGCTAGATCGGCTCCCCCTGGCCGGGTCCGGCTCCATTTGAGGCCAGGTCGGCTCGCCCCGCCTCGATCAGGGCGGCATCGCGGATGCGGCAGCTATCGCAGACCCCACAGGGGCGATCGCCGCCGCTGTAGCAACTCCAGGTGGCCCCAATCGGCACCCCGAGCCGCAGGGCTTGCTGCACAATCTCCAGCTTGCTGGCATGCACCAGGGGGGCCCAAAGTTGGGGCCCATGGCCCTCCCGGCCGGCGCGGGTGGCCAGGTCCGCCAGGGTTTGAAAGGCCCCCAGGTAGTCGGGCCGGCAATCGGGATAACCCGAATAATCCACCGCATTCACCCCCAGCACCAGGAGTTCCGCCTCCCGGGCCTCCGCCAGACTCAACCCCAGGGCGATAAAGACCGTGTTGCGGCCTGGCACGTAGGTGGGTGGGATGGTGCCCTCGGCCACGCCCGTGCTGGGCAGGGCCAGGTTTGGATCGGTTAGGGCCGAGCCCCCCCAGGCCGCCAGGTTGACGGCGATCGTGTGGTGTTCTGCCACGCCCAGGTGCTGGCTGAGCAATTGGGCCGCTGCCAGTTCGCGGCGGTGGCGCTGGCCGTAATCGAAGGAAAGGGCAAGCAGGCTGTGGCCAGCCTCCAGGGCCAGGGCGGCGGCTGTGGCGGAATCAAGGCCCCCCGAAAGCAGGACGACGGCGGTGGCCAACGGCACAGGCGCGGTGTCAAACCATGATCGCCCGGCCGGGCGTGGGGGCCAATGGCGCAGAGATAGTTGTCAAAAACGCAGGCCGTAAGCGCTGCGATGGCCCACTATTCAATGTTGGACTGCCCCCCCTTATCGTCCTTCCGTTTGCTCCCCACAAACGGTGAGCCCTTCCTGTTGTTGGCTTGATGTTTTGATGGTTGCCATGGTGAGAAAGTTGATTGCTGGGGGTTGTTGATGGCAAAACGCAGATCTCTGTTGGCATCCCTATTGGGACTCGTGCTGTTGACCAGCGGCTGCTCTTCACAGTGGCAGCCCCCCGAGAATCTCAACCTGCTGCTATCGGCCGGGCTTGGCGAAGACAAGATTGCCCGCGCCAATCTTGAGCGCCTGGCCCAGGAGCTGGCCAATGAATTCATGCGGGTCAACCCCCGGGTGAACGTGCATCTGCGCCTGACCTCCGAAAGTGAGGTGCTGCCCTTGATGCGCTCCCGCAGCGGACTGGGCGCCGCCCCCGATCTGTTGATCACCCGGGTGCCTGCGGCCTACGCGTTGGCCCAGGAGGGTCTGACCACAAGCAGCTCCCTGGAGCCGGTGGATCTGGATCCCCTGCGGATCAAATTTCTGGGACGCTTTCGCCAGGGCAATCGCTTTCGGGCCCTGCCCCTGCTGGTGCAGCCCACCGTCGCCTGTTACAACCGCAAACGGGTGCCGACACCGCCCCGAACCCTGGACCAATTGGTGAGCCAGGCCAATGGGGGACAGAAGATGGGCCTGCCCCTGGAGATGCGGGAGCTGCTCTGGACGGCCACTGGTTTTCGTGCCCAGCAGCCCCTGTTTCACATGCTGGAGGTGCGGTCACGGATCCACTCCACAGAGCCACTTAAGGGGACTGCCCGGGAATCGGTGCTGGCTTGGTTGGAATGGCTCTATCGGGCCAACGTGGAGCCGAATGTGATTTTCGTTGATACGGCCGATGAGCTGGTGACCAGGCTGGAAAAGGGTCAATTGGATTGGATCAGCTGTAATGCCACCACCATCACTCGGTTGCAAAAATCCCTGGGCAGCAATTTGGCGGTGGCCGATTTGCCCCGGGGACCCGATGGTGCACCGCCCCGGCCGATCGCCCGCATGCTGGTGTTGAGCTTCGGGCGCGATTCGAGCCCAGGTCAACGCGATGCCGCCCAAAGGTTTGCCCTGTTTGTGCTCAACGAATACACCCAGAGCAACATGGTGGCCCAGACTATTGGCAACATGCCCGTAAACCAAAAAGTGGTGCTGCCAGTCAAAGATGCTGCTTACCTGCCGGTGATGGAAAGGAGTTTGGAGAATTCGATTATTCCAAGTTTCTATGAAGGCATCCGCATCAATACGCTGGCCAATACCCTTAGGCCAATTCTCAAGCAAAACATCTATGGCGAGCAAAAACCCGAACAAGTGCTGAAAGCCATCGAGGCCGTAGCGAATGGCCCTAATGCTGATGTCGTTTCCGTATCTGGAGGTCCAAACCAATGAATCAGATTGTCTTTGAGCTCAGCAGTTGGCTAAGCCTGCTCGGTCGCTTTTCCCTGGTGCTGCAGCTGGCTGTCTTGGCCGGTCTGTTTCTGTTGTCGCGCTTGTTGTTTCGGCACCAGCGAATCTCGCCGGCCAGTTGGAGGATTGTTTTCACCGAGCTGGCCTTCCTCGCCTCCTTGGGGCTGGCATTTCTGGTGTTGCAACTGGTGGGAATGCCGGCTGGGCTGGTCTTTTTGGCGGCCGAATTGCTGGCAATTTGGATTGGTTTGGAGATTTTGCGTTTGCTGTTACGAGGCTATAACGATCCTGAGGTCGTTGAAGCCTATTTTCAGCGGGCCGTGCGGCCCCTGTTTTTTGTGCTTGGGCTGATGGCTTGCCTTGGCAAAATCGACAACCTTGAGAGTTTCGGCAATATCTCGCTGATGCGCTTGTTTGATCAGAAATTCACGATTGGGGACTTGGGGCTATTACTGACCTTGCCCTATTTCGTGGTAGTGCTTTCTGAATTGCCGTCCTTTCTTTTTGGTTCCACGGCTGCTCGCCTGATGGGCATGACGCCTGGCAACCGTAAGGCCTTTGAGTTGATTATCCGTTATCTGCTGATTGGCCTGGGCCTGGTCTGGATGTCCAGCTTCGTGGGCCTTAACGGCAATGCCGTGGCCGCCATGGCTGGCGGGTTGTCGGTGGGTCTGGGTTTTGGCATCAAGGAGGTGTTCTCCAACTTTGTCAGTGGTTTATGGCTGCTGCTGGAGGGCTCGGTCCGCCCTGGCGAGATATTGATTGTCGATGGCGATGCTTGTGAAGTGAAAAATTTGGGTTTGCGGGCTTCCACGCTGTTGCGCAACAGCGATAACGCCGAATTAGTGGTGCCCAACCAGACGTTTTTCACCAATACGACTACCACGTTTACTGGAGAAACCAAGGCCCTCAGGTGTAGCTCTGTGACGGTTGGGGCAGACTATAAACATGAGCCTGATGAGGTTATAGCCCTGCTTGTGGCCACGGCCAAGGCCAATCCCAGGGTTTTGAGCGCGCCGCCACCTAAAGCATTTGTGGCGAATTTTGGGGAATCGGCGATTGATTATGAGCTTGAATTTTCGATGGCAGACCCGCTGACCAAAGGCAGCATTGCCAAGGAGCTAAGGCGGGCTATTTGGTATGCCTTCCGTGATAACGGCATTGAGATGCCCTATCCCCAGCAGGTGCTGCATTTGGCCCCCAGGAACCGCCCCTCAGACCCTCAGGAAAGGGGGCACTGATTAACGCACGCCGAGCCATTTGTGGCTTTGCAAGCTGAGGCGCCAGCGGCGATTCTGGCGCACATGGGCAATGGCAAGCTCCTGGCCCACTGGGCTATCCCAAAGGGGTTGCAGTAACAAAATCGGCGGCGAGGCTGAGTCAGGTCGGCCGGCTTCAATGGCGGCCAGGGCCATGGCCTCGGCGAAGGCCAGGTCGTCTTTTTCGCCCACCACCACCTTGAGTTCGTGGCAGGTGGCCAGGACCTGCTGCTGCGGCGGCCGGTGCCGTTTGGGGGAGAGGGTGATCCAGTCGAAACGGCCGCTGAGGGGATCAACGCCACTGGTTTCCAGGTGGATGGGCAGGCCAGCGGGCTGCTCAGCGCTGGCGGTGGCAGCGCGCAGGGCCTCGCCGAGGGGCTCCAGCTCGTGGTGCAGGGGTTCTCCCCCGGTGACCACCACGAAGCCGGCGCCTGCCGCGGCGGCGCTGGCGGCTGCTTGGGCCAGCTCATTCAGGCTCCGTAGCGGGTGGGACCCCACGGACCAGGAGTGCTTGGTGTCGCACCAGGGGCAGCCCACCGTGCAGCCCGCCAGGCGGATGAAGAAGGCGCTGCGGCCGGCGTGCATCCCCTCTCCCTGGAGGGAGTGAAAGGTCTCGACCACCGGCAGGCTGCCGCTGGGGTCGGCCCAGGGGTCTGGCTTCTGGGTCCGCCACCTCATGCCTTGGCGCTGGCTGCCACCCCATTGCTGCGCCCGCTGGGACTGCCCTCGGCCCGCTGCTGTGCCGCCGCCACCAGACCTTGGAAGAGGGGATGGGGCTTGCCGGGGCGGGAGCGGAACTCCGGGTGGAACTGGCAGGCGGTGAAGTAGGGGTGGTCCTTGAGCTCGATCAGTTCGACCAGGCGACCATCGGGGGAAGTGCCGCTGATTTGGTAGCCCGATTCGAGAAATAGGTTGCGGTAGGCGTTGTTGAATTCGTAGCGGTGGCGGTGGCGTTCGTAGACCACCTCCTCGCCGTAAAGCCCTTGGGCCGTGGTGCCCGCGGCCAGCCGGCAGGGGTAGACCCCCAGGCGCATCGTGCCGCCCAGATCGACGACATCTTGTTGCTCGGGGAGTAGGGCGATGACCGGATGGGGTGTGCTGGCATCGAGTTCGGTGCTGGTGGCCCCTTGCAAGCCGGCCTGGTTGCGCGCCCACTCGATCACGGCGCACTGCATGCCGAGGCAGAGCCCCAGGAAGGGAACCCGCTGTTCCCGGGCCCAGCGGATCGCCGCCACCTTGCCATCGACGCCACGGTTGCCAAACCCCCCGGGGACCACCACCGCATCCATGCCATGGAGCAGGGCCTCGGCCCCTTGTTCTTCAATCTGCTCGGCGCAGATCCAGCGCAGGTCGAGGCTGGCATCCTGCTCGATACAGGCGTGGCGCAGGGCTTCCACCACCGAGAGGTAGGCGTCGTTTAGTTGGACGTATTTGCCCACCAACGCCACCTTTATGGCCGGCCCGGGACTGCGCAGTTTGCGCACCAGTTCGGCCCAGCGGGCCATGTCGCTGTCATGGTCGGCCAGCGCGAGCACATCGAGCACCTGGCGGCAGAGACCCTCCTGTTCCATCAGCAGCGGTACGGCATAGATGCTGTCCGCATCCAGGGCTGGAATCACCGCCCGGGTGGGCACCCCGCAGAAGCCGCCGATTTTGGCCTTGAGGTCGTCGCTGAAGGGCCGATCACTGCGGCAAACCAGCACATCTGGCTGGATGCCAATCGAACGCAATTCCTTGACGGAGTGCTGGGTCGGTTTGGTCTTGAGTTCGCCGGAGGTGCCGATGTAGGGCAACAGGGTGACGTGCACATAGGCCAGATCATGGCGGCCGACGTCGCCCCTGAATTCACGGATGGCCTCCAGAAAAGGCAGGGATTCAATATCACCCACCGTGCCACCGATCTCGGTGATCACCACATCGGCGCCGCTGTTGGCCGCGACCCGGTGGATGCGCTCGCGGATTTCACGGGTGATGTG